>NZ_CAWMEB010000003.1:0-117152 GCF_963866145.1 Xenorhabdus sp. NBAII XenSa04 | reverse complement strand
TTCAAGTTAGATTGGTATATTTATATACTTAATAAAGTAACAATATATTATTCATCAAGATTATCACGGTCAACAATAGAACATTATTTAGCCAAAATAATAAAAAATGGCAATCAGTTTAGGTGACAAAAGCGAATATACCCAATGGATTTCAAGTTGCATCGCGACAAGGGAATGACAAACTGGAACACAGATGACTATGTGATAGGGATGAGTGAGTGCAGCCAACAAAGAAGCAACTTAAAAGACAAAGAGTATAATATCCTCCCTGGCTTTGTTCATGATCCACTGATTGAAATAAAAATTTCTTCCACAAACCTTGCGGTGAATACAATCGTGAGTATAATGCGCGACGATTTGCTGGGAGAAAACATGAAATACTGCGCCACAGATAACGTTGCAAAATATCAATCCAACAAAACACTGCCAACTGGCAGCCTGGACGTATTGTTTTTCCCATTGCTAAACCGATCATTTAAAAAGCCCCTCAATTGAGGGGCTTTTTTTTGTCTGCCCAGTCAAAGGCTAAAAGTCATAAAAGAGGAATGTAAACATGGCTAACCCGTTATATCGCAAGCATATCATTTCAATTAATGATTTGAGCCGCACAGATCTTGAATTGGTATTGCAGACAGCAGCAGCACTGAAAGCCAATCCACAGACTGACTTACTGAAACATAAGGTTATCGCTAGCTGCTTTTTTGAGGCCTCTACGCGCACCCGTCTCTCTTTTGAAACAGCGATTCAACGGCTTGGAGCATCTGTGGTCGGCTTCGCGGACAGTAGCAATACGTCATTAGGCAAAAAAGGAGAAACACTGGCTGATACTATTTCTATTATCAGCCAGTATGTTGATGCGATTGTGATGCGTCACCCACAGGAAGGGGCCGCACGTCTTGCTTCTGAATTTTCCGGTCATATACCGGTCATTAACGCGGGTGATGGTGCGAATCAGCACCCAACCCAAACTTTGCTCGACCTGTTTACCATTCAGGAAACCCAGAACAAGCTGGATAACCTGAAAATTGCTATGGTGGGTGATTTGAAATACGGGCGTACCGTACATTCATTGACACAGGCACTGGCAAAATTTGAAGGTAACCATTTCTGCTTTATCGCACCGGATGCCCTTTCCATGCCGAATTACATTCTGCATATGCTGGCTGAAAAACAGGTGAGTTACAGCATTCACAATAACTTTGAAGATGTGTTGCCAGAGCTGGATATTCTATATATGACCCGTGTACAGAAAGAGCGTCTTGATCCTTCTGAATACGCCAATATCAAAGCCCAGTTTGTACTGCATGCAGCGGATTTGGTCAATGTCAAAGATAACCTGAAAGTATTGCATCCATTGCCACGTATTGATGAAATTACTGTTGATGTGGATAAAACGAGTTACGCCTACTATTTCCAACAGGCAGGTAATGGTATTTACGCCCGTCAGGCACTGCTGTCACTGGTATTGAATGAGAATGTCATTATCGCATAATAATGCAATAGCTTATTCACAAAAATAAGCAATCGTTAATATTATGACCAAGGGAGTGATGTTTTGGTCATAATATTATTTTTGAAAAATGCTTTACTCCATTCTCTGTTGTTGATGTAACTAAATGACTATTCCTGACTATAATAATATCTTTTTCAGAAGAGATATTATTCATGATTTCCGAATTTACATCCGCAGCATTAACTATTCATTAACTATTAAAGGTAAAAACAACAGTGAGACTAAAACAACGAACTTACTCATATCATTCCTGAATTATAAAATGGAAAAAATCGCACGCAGATTTCCGGCTGCGAGTTGTTCAGGTTTTTTACGAAAAACGGCTGTTCATCAAAAATTACTGTCCGTCAAAAACGGATAGCGCCACTGATGCATGTGACGGCATTACCACCGACCAGAATTTTCTCGTCAGTGACAGTCAGTTGAAGTTTTCCATCACGACCGAGTACTTGCCCTTGAGAGGAGCAGATCAAACCATCTTCAGGTAAGGTGACAGCGTGATGGCGTATAAATGCCGCTACACTGCCGTTACCACCACCACATACCGGACCGTCATTTCCACCATGTTCGCCATAGAGACAGATCCCAGTTACATTCATTTCGCGATCATGTTCCCGAAGTCGTACATAATCAGGGCGAGCTTGCAAGACTGAATTAATTCCCCTTAAGCAACGAGATACATCTAAAAAATCTGGTATACATCATAATAATTTATACCAGATTAATTAGATGATTATTGCCACCCTGCTAATTCATTAAAGCCAGACTATTTCATGTTTAAAACAACAATTCACAGTGGTTGCATGAATACTCTGGGGTCTTATCCCACTTATCATAACATTTTAAATGTGATTCATGTTTTCTTTTTCATTTCAATAATATGCTTAGAAGAAGTGATTTTATATATATTATTGATATAAAACCCTGCATTATTTGCAAGTTCTTCAAATTCAGATTGATAACATATATTACCCCTGAAAATAAGATCCATAAATAAATGAAAGGAAATATCCTTCGCATTATTTTCTTCTTTAATTGTGTCAATAACGTAGAGTATTGAATCATCACGCATAGCTTGATGGATATTCTTTAGAATATCGGTGGATTTATCGTTTGGCCAATTACGTAAAACCTGTTTCAGGAAATAAATATCATATCCTGCGGGTATAGCTGAGAAAAAATCACCATTAATAAACGTAATATCCTCTAATTCCTTTTCAATAAAATCATAGCGATCCATAACAGTACATTTAAGATGAGGATAATATTCTTTTATTTTTCTGGTTAGGTTTCCTTCACCACCACCTACATCAATAATCGATGAGACATTCTCCATCGGAATATACTTTATTATATTATCAAAAATTTCATCTGTGATGACTGCCATAAAATTATAAAACAATGACTTTAATTCCTTATTTTCATTCTTATTTATATAATTATAAAAGCTTTCTTTATGAATTGATTGAAAAACAGATTCATCATGTTGTGAGTTGAGGCAAGAAATATATTTTGGCCATATTTCCCATATAACAGGATTTAATTCAAATTTTATCTTCAATGTTTCATAACTATTAGGATCACTGAGTGATAAACACATTTCAGTGAGATAATATTGCTCATTATCCTTAAATAATACATTCAGTGACAACATATAATCTAACAGAATCTGGAGCCTATCAATTGATATATTACATAACTCAGAAAGTTGCTTTAATGTCTTCCCTTCTTTATTAGTTAGGTATTGTGGTACTTGACTTGAAACAAAAGCATATAACCCTGCTGACTGGCGATAGCCATCTATAATTTCTAAAAGCATTCTCAATGTCTCTTATGTTCAATTACAAGTTTATGTGTTAGTTACTCTATTTATTTTAAATTTATACTTCACCAAGTATAATTTAAATCATGAAATAATATATTAGCAAATTAAAAAAATTAATATTTATAATATAAAACTCATATAACAATAATTATTAACCCCCCGTAACTTTAATGAGCAATTTGAACCTATCTTGCTGGAATTGGATAAGCGGATAACAAAAAAATAAATCATGTAAATGAACAAAAAAGCAAATAAGTTTATCAAAAAACTATTCTTTCAGAATAAATTCTTCACCGGATAGTTTCTTAAACTTCACATTTTTACTCGCACCTCCACCTATATTGATTAATAAGTCCTCACTGTAGACCTTAATTTTTATTTTACCGCCATCCTTAGTTAATAAAGCATAGGAAAGGCCAATCCTTGGGTTGTCAGCATCAGCTAATGCCTGATTATAATCAAATATACTGACATGAGGATTTTGTTTCATAATTCGTGTTGTCTTACCTGCTGAAATACTCTTACCAAAATAGGTAATAACACTTTTTTCATATTGAGAAAATATATCAACAAGATCGTCATTAGACATATCTTCTCTTCCCATATTGTCAGGTAACGGTTTATTAGTTAATTTAAGATGATTTTCATATAAATTTGATACGCCATCACGACTCGTTAACCAGCCTTTATCCCCGACACGCTGCCCAGCATGATAAACATAGAAGTAGCCACCCTCAACGGCATAAGCCACTGTACATCCACATAATCTACCCGTAGTAATAATCAACGGCTTACCTTCTTTTATCTCACTTAGTGGCATTTTAATGGCCACTGTACCAGAGTGACCATTAACCACATTGATAAAGTTAACGTTATCACTCAGTGTAAATTTATCTCCCCATATTCCAGGCCTCGTACCATCGGTAGCTTTCGACGTTATGGCACTGCCTTTCCAAGTATTCATTACACCACGTAACTGGCCATTGTCATTCATCATGTCGTCCATGCTGAAAAGTTTACTGGCTGGCATAGAAATGATTTTATCATTCCTGATATAGTCAAACTTAAGATTGATATTATCAGTGCGGCTTCCGGTTGCGAGTCCCCTTCCTTCTAAAGGGCTAATATCACCATGTCTTAACTTCCCAATATCGGTATTTTCAAGTTCCATCGCTTTACCAGCATTTCCGCCGTTAAAGTCCCATAATAATGGCTTATTGGGTTCACGTTTCCAGGTATCGTATTTCTTAACAAATGCATGATAAAGGGCAGGACTAGTATCAATTAAACTGATTAATACTGTCATATAAGAAGAATTATCAGGATTTTTCCATACCCGCTCATTGGAAATCGCCAGCCTGTCTTTAGCCAACTGTTTTATGGCGGTTTTATTCAGCTCAGGTGCATTTAGTAATTTGTTAAAAACATCCGCCCCCCAACCATGTGCAAATACTTTATGCATCATATCCATATCACTAATTTGGGAATTCCTAAGTAATGGATCAGTTAGAGAAACCAAAGTGGAAATATCCAGAGAATCCCCTTGCATTCTTGGGTAATTAAAATCAGGAGAATCCTTATTAATGATATGGTAGCTTTCATGAATCAATGCCGTAGAAACAAAATCTTCAAACTTTTCTTTTGGATATTTCAGCCGATTATTAGCATCTACGATACCATCGATAAACGCAGTAATAGGTGTCTGTGTATGGCTGCTACTCGCAACATGATTAACATATTGGGTCTCAAAAAGGACAAAAGGATTTTCCATTTTATAGCCTCCCTGATAGACCATATCTGCGGAAGCTTTAAACTTATCCAGAACTTCACTTTGCTTTTTGATATTAGCCAAGTACCTGGCTTTAAAAGCATCAGAAGAGGAGCCAATAAAAATCTCAAAAGCCTTATTCACCTTTTGTACATCATCGGGCTTAGTACTTTTAACACGATGACTCGCTTTTCTTAATGTATTAATTGCTTTATCTTTTGCTGTCCAAACAAGTGAACGTATTTTTCGTGCCTGTTCCTCAGTGAGATGGGAAAAATGATTTATTTTTTTAGATGGATATCTGAGACTCCCCCCTTTTAACCCCACATCTGCATGTGTTTCCCATAAATTATTACTATTCAATCTGACTGGCGTTGCATAACTAAACTGACCGGGATGTTTAGGATCAATCACTCGCCATGTGTTATCCCAATTATCCCATTTTACCCGATAAACATCGTCGTTCTGTTTAATATAATAATTAAACTCCTGCATTGTTTGTGCATTATCTGGCCTTATTTTATATATGCCATTTTCAGGTGATATGTTATCCAATGATACATCTATTTGCCGCCATTCCCTCTTAAGACCAGACGTGCTTTTTGTGAGTTTATCATCCAGAAAATAGGATTGAACAATATTTATTTTTTTCTTTTCATTATATTTTGATCTGTACTTTCTATCTAAGAACCATCTATCTCTTCTTATGAGATTTTCTAATAACCACGGTTTAGTCCCTGAACCAGGAATATTTTTTATATTCGTTTTGATTATTTGAGGGTGCCCCCTATAGTTTAAATTAATACTCTTAAATTTAAACTTATTAGTGATATACCCTCTGTTCTCTCTGATTATCTTTCCACCTTGAACTATCTTTCGACAAATCTCCTTGTTATTGAAAACAGAATCCATGACTGTTGAAACAGCAAAATTAATCAAAGCTTCTTTTTGTAATGCCTGACTCTCCTCACTGGTATTTGCTATTGCAGACTGTATAAGAGGAATGACCGTATTAGCCGTTATAGAAGTTACATAGCCCGCCATCGGACTCAGAGGAAGTACCATGGAACTAGCATCAAAAATCTCCCTCAAGGCAACAAGAAAATAATCAGAAATAATTTCACTACTTGAATAACTTATTTCATCCATGTGTTTGGTATATTTATCAAGAAATTCTTCTAATGTTGTTCCAGATGAACCTGGCAGTTTATTAATACCCTCATTGATGTAATATTTTACATCTTCATTATTTCTAAATCCGCTAATATATCTTTCATAATCCACTGAAATATCATCCAATCCCTTTACAACATATTCAACATCACTATTCATTAGATATTTTATATCTTTATTTCTATACTCTGTCTTATTAAATTCTTTTTGATCTATTTTAAGAATTAATTCATAAACCGAGAATTTTTTAATTATAGTATCAGAAATATTCTGGCATGATACAAAGTGTCTATTTATTTTTAGCTTACACTTATCAGGTATAACGGGTTCAATTTTAAGCTCAACTTGTTGTTCTAAATTAACCCGACCGCCAGATAATGCGTTAACTCTAGATTGAATATACTCATAAGGTGCTAAAATCTTTTTAACCGTTTCCTCTGCGGTAAACAGCCTTTTAATTTTTTCAATAACAGCATGATTAAACTTATTTATTTTATTATTTAGATCATCAACTAATAAATCCTGTTTCATTTCATCTGTAATTCCATCAGGAAAAATAATCTTTTGTTTAATACTTTCTGATATATTTCCTTTTAACAACCCCATAATTGGAATTTGAATATTACTACCTTCCACTGCCAACGGAGTTTCTATGTCAATTTTTGAAATAAGATTATTTTTATGGCGCCATCCTTCAAAATAATCAATGAGTATAAAATCATTTAATTCTTGATTATGAGAAACAGATTTATGATACCAGTTTGATTCATAGCCATATTCACCTTTTAAATATCGCAATGTAGAAAGATGGTATTTAGCAATGTTTAATATCTGCAAGTTACGGCATTCTTCATCACTATAACTTTCACGTACTCTGTCTTTTATTTTTATTTCTTCCTGTACCAGAGTCAGGAAAGCTTTTTGATATTCAAATTCTGATTTACTCTGGTCATGAAATTTTTTATGATTTCTTTCATCTTTTACGCCAACGGAAGATAATATCTTTTTTGTTTTATCAATGCCTGCTTTATATATATCTAATATTTTTTCAAATTCCTTCTGTTTTTCCTCAATAGTTTTTAAATCATTGTTCTCTACTCTCTCTTTTTCTCTTAATCCATCAAGTTTAATATTCAGCTTTTCAATATCATTAGCCAAATTATTACGGATATTTTCAATCTCAGATTTACTCTTCCCTATAACAGAAAAATCATACTCATCAAGTAAAAAATTAAGATGTTTAATTTTTTCACAATATTTCTCTTTTGTCTTTTTAGTTTTCGATAAAACTTCTTTAGCATTTTCAAAACTTCTATTTAACCTGGTTCTTTCCGCTCTTATATCATTGTCATCTCCTGAGATCTCAGTTTGGAGAAGGCTTTTATACAGATCTTGTTGTATTTCTCCAGAAGAAAATGCCACAAGATAAGTATCTAAAAGAGATTCACTAAGCGGTTGTTGAACAATATCTAAAATTTTTTGCTCATCTGTACGTTTATGTTTACGCTTATTATATATTTCTTGCTTTGCCAGTAATATATAAAGCGCTTTTTCCAGATCATTACCTTCATGTGCCTGGAAAAATTTTATTGTAAGTGCATGATCAAGTCTATTCATAAGATCAATAAATTTTAACTTTGTTCTTACAGCAAAAATATTCTGTAATTCTTTCTTCAATAACTTCCCTATATTATCTGGGTATTGAGTATATTTGAACATCGACTCTACAATATAATTATTAATATCGATTCTATTTTTTAACTTCCAAGACTTCTCTCCCCTTTTTGATTTACTGCTTAAATATGAAATACGTAGTTTGTCACCTCTGGAATTTGAAATATAACCACTGGTCAGATTTTCATTAATTGGCTTAAAACGCCAATAAAGTCCATTCACTAAAATAAAATAATGTATTTTCCTGCCATTATCCATTTTTTCAGAGGTGAAACTTAAACCTGGAGGGGTTATAGGAGGTAACTTTCCTTCACCAGGCTGTATAATTTCACAATTCTTCCATTTATTTTCCGTCCACCATATAATCGAACGCGAAACATTATTTTTACCTTTACCAGAGATATTCTTCTGATTAACTGATTGATATTTTTTCCCCGGATTTAAAATAATAGATTCATGAAATGGCATAATAACTTCCTCTCTTTAATTCATTATGCAAGTGTAGATACTAACTAATTTTTATATTTTATGATGAGTAGTTTATTCTCTGGTGATTTCATCAACTCAGTTGCTGGCTTATGACGAAAACAGTATGGCGAAATCACAAAACCATACTTTCAGGAAAGGCGGTAGAAGAAAAAAAAATTTGATGAAAAATGGTCACTTTTCGGTAATAAACATTTTCCAGATTCACAAAAGAAATCATTTAATGACTTAATGACTGGGAACGATGGCGTTTTGCGACCTGATTAGAAAAATTGCTGCCCGCACTGCTAACCACCCCCGTAATCACATTAGCCGGTGATTGGATAATCCCCGAACAGTTATGACAGGCCGGGAAGTCTTGTCCAGCATTTGCAGTGGTTAACCGTTTGGTGAAAATTGATGATTGAAGCATGGCCTTGTCATAACGGGCTGGATTGAGAGGTTCATTCTGATCTGCGGCAATAAATATCTGGTTCAACGCTTGTACTTCAGCATGCAGGCCGGCAATACCTGCCATTGTTGGCAAGATGCCCCCGTTATGTGCGATATGTTCTTCAACCAGACGTTGAGTCATCGGGTGTAGCGTTTGCCCATTTTTTTTATACATATCCTTCAATCCTGTAATAAAGTCAGAAGTCTTTGTTACCCGATATTCATTTGCCATATTATTTCTAAATATATCTTCGATATCATAGGCAAGTTTATTTCTCCGTGGTCCTATCGGTCTGTTTATTTCAATCGCTTTTTGGGGAATGAGTTCCACTCCCTGAAACAATTTTCCGGGGGCTAAGTTATGATTATTGTCTTTAAAATTAACAAAACTATCTTGATAAGTGTTGTTATGTAAATAGCCAGCATGGGCAGCAAAGTTTTGTAATGCCTTTTTGGTATATTTCTTTTTCTCTGATGGTTTTTGCTTGGGCGGCGAAGGTTGTTTGGATTCTTCAAGAATTGAATCTGTTTTATTCTGGAATTTTATCATGACAGAAGACAGGTCGCGCTGATAGGCAGCAGAGACTCCCGCTGTATCGGGTATATCCAGATGCAAAGCTTCCAAAGTTCTATTTAATTCTGATTTCTTTTTATAAATCATTTTGTTGTCATAACTGTATGTCATTGTTCCCTCCGATTCTTAATTAAAGTTTGTTGATATTTAAAATAAATAAAAACCACTATGAATTAATTATTCATTTCTATTTTATTTTTTCACCATTTTATCTAAAGTTAATTAGAAGAGATTGCTTATATATCTAATGATTACATTAAATCATTATGTTGGTTCCTATAAACAGGATAATAAAAAGATTTATGTTCCTTATAATCATTTTCGATATTTTTAAGTTGTTCATAAATTGATAACACTTTATTGTATAGGCACTCTCCTTCTTCCGTTAACACTAATCCCTGGCCTTTTCTGACAAAAAGTTTTACACCTAATGAGAACTCCAGTTTTTTTAAGCTTCGGCTAATTGGCGACTGGGTGATAAAAAGCTCCTTTGTTGCCTTATTTATTGATTTATTTTTGGCTACAACAATAAAGTTTGCTAATTCTTTTGAAAGAAACACCTGAACTCCTTTTTAAATGCAATAGGGTTTATTCCTGGCATTATAAAATATTAGTGAATTGTTACATTGTTATTTTAATTAAATAATCTGATGTAGTAACTCATCAAAATAAAAATCATTAATTATGTAATAATCATATATATACATTAATATTTGTCAATAATTTGCTATACAATTTATTGTATTTATCAATATAAATCTTAATTAAAAATTTCTTATTTAAGATCAATAGAATGTTTATTATACATAATAGATCAACCTTATTATTCATAAGTTTTATTTAAATATCTTTATCACAAAGTGTGACTTATAGACGATATTATTATGTTAAAATCAGGTGAATTATTAATTGATTAACTAATTATTTTTTATAAGGTTTTAAACTACTCATTGGAATAGTCGTTAAAAATGACATTTCAGCATCATTTACTGGCCCATGATTCAGAGCAATGACTGTTGCATCTTCCAAATTTTGCGTATCAAGAAGAATGGAGGGTTTCATATTGCCCGTTCTTCCATTTGGCAATGGAATCAATTTTCCTTTATCTACCCCAAACTCATAGAGTTCCATTGATATTTCATAAAGTGGCGCCCCTGAACTTTGTCCACCAGCCTCAGTATTGACTGCGGTAGAAACCCAAACCGTCGAGCGATCTTTGGTATATTTTATAAAGGTGGAAAGATCACTCAACTTAGGTGTTCCCGCTTTCTTCCATTTATTAATTTCATCGATAATATGTTTAGGCAAACTTTCTACATTGTCACTACCCAAGAATACGCTGGCAAATTTTCTCGCTTTTTCACTATCAAGATGTACCCAAGCCTTAAATCCCTCTGGACTACTTTTTTGTAACTCTGCAAAACTCCGGTTATCAGCGCGATATAGTGTAAATGGTTTTTTTACACCGTTTGCGGGCACCGGGGTTGATGTTGGTATCGCTTTTGGCGTTTGTGTATTACTGACAGATGTTTTGGTCGTCGTGCTGGCGGGGATGTTCACCTCAGAGGCTACAGGTGTTTTTGTTGCCTGTTGAAAGGGGACTGCTCTCAAAGGACGTGAGGCAATACGTGGACGCACAGCTTGCGCGTCAGTCTGCTGAAAGTTTTTCCTCAGCTCCGCTATTTTTGATGTTATGACATGTTCACCATTGACAGTATCTTGGTCAGGACGGGGGGATTGATTTTTCTTTTCTTCTTTCTGTTTTAAACTATACATAATAATACTCCGATTTAAATAAACGGTTATTTAAAGATTCATCAAAATAAAAATAAATTTCGAAACTTCATTAATATCTTTCAGATCATTCTGTTGGGTCATATTTGAGTTTTTATCACTTGTTCCACTGTAGAAGAAATATCCTTCACTGGAGTCACATTATCTTGCCCATCGGTGAGGCTAATCGGTATTGTCACTGAATAATTCAGGGAAAGCCGCGGGCGATTCCCCAGTGACTGCCAAAAATTGCCTAAACTGTTTAAACTTTCTTTCGGCGGTACAACCTGAGTGTAAGCGCCGGGAATGCCCGTCAATTGGCGGTTATTAATTAATGCCTTTAAAACTTGTGACATAACTTGTGTTGCCTGATTATCAGGTTGGCTCTCAGAATGGTTGGGATCCGTTGCAGGTTGGGTCGATTCCCAATAGGTAATCAGGTAATTACATTTAATATTGACCCAACCCGGTAATAATTTCCCCGAAGCAGCATTAAACACCCTGGATTCTGCTGAGCGAAGTTGTAGATCTTCATGGATATCATAAAGAAAAACACTCACCATCGCATCAGACTGCACGGTATCCAGTTCAGGCAGATCAAAACGGATCGCAACTTCTTTATCCAGATATTTTTTCAGAATTGCCTTCATTGCCTTATTGACATCGATAATGGTTTGCGTTTTTAACATAAAAATTTTTCCTCAATTTATTATTGTGATAACTATTCATCCATCAATGTATTTCATTTTTAGCTATTTTTATTTCTATGATTTTTGGAAATTCAATCGCCCCACTTTGGCTAATTCGCGTGATAATGCGATTTCAATATTTTTATTATTGACTTCGTTATGGTTATTCTCTGCGGCAAAAAGTGAAGACAATAAAGCGATATTGCGAATATTCGCCCCTGTTACACTTGTTTTTTGCGCTAATTTATCGAAATCCACATCTTGGGCGACTTTTATATTTTCAGGCCAAATTGTCTGCCACATTTTCTTACGGATAGTTTCATCCGGGTAAGTAAAGCGGGTAATAAAAGTAAAACGTCGATTAAATGCATTATCTAAATGATTGCGGTTATTCGTCGATAAAATCACTAAGCCCGGAAAATGTTCCATACGTTGCAGTAAATAAGAGACTTCAATATTGGCATGTCGGTCTTGTGCATCTTTAGTTTCGCTGCGCTTGCCAAACAAAGCATCTGCCTCATCAAAAAATAAAATACCGGTATCATTTTCTGCTAAATCGAAAATACGAGATAGATTTTTCTCTGTTTCACCGATGTATTTATTTACGACGGTCGATAAATCCACTTTGATTAAGTCAACACCAATGTCATTGGCAATCACTTCTGCCGCCATCGTTTTTCCTGTACCGGAATCACCATAAAACAGGGCACTGATACCGGTGCCATAACCCACCTTATCTTTAAACCCCCCCGCCAGAACTTTTTCCCGATGCTTAATTGCCGTCAGTATTTCTTGTATCTGTTGAGCAATGTCGTCGGAGACTAACAAGTCTTTTAATGAACGTTTAGGGATAATGCGCTGCGCTAATTGGCCGAAATTCTGTTGAGCGCGTAAATTGAGTGCCTTGCGAATATCACATTGCTGCAAGATACCCGAAGGATCTCGCTGTTGTTGGTAAAGTTTCGCCTCTTGTAAAATGAATGGCAGGGTTACGGGATTAAATGCGTAACGTTGGCTTAAGGTTATTGCGTCAATATCATTGGCACAGTGATTGGGTAAATGAGCCGTCAATAATCTCGCTTTTTCCACCGAAGTGAAAACGGGCATTTCAATCAGCAATGTCGATATCTTTTTCAACCACACTAGCGGTGAATACGGTTCGACCAGGCAGATCACTCTTAATTTAGGCTGGCTTAATAAGGCTGACAGGGGTTCCAGCAAGTGTTTATTCTGTTCTGCAAATAAGCAAAAGTTTCGCAACAATAAGCAGGCACCACGCATACGAATTTCCCGCAAAATGGCTTTTATATGGCAAAACAGGGCGTTGTCATCGTTATCCGCCAATCTGGCGATATCCACAAGCAGCGTTTGCCGCTGCTCTGATGCCATCATATTAGCAACGGCATGGGATCTGGCACTATCAGCCATGCCCCGCAGTAAAATAACGGGCCGGCTATCATCATGATCAGATAACAGAACATTAGCCAATGCTTGTTTTAAGCCTGCTGGATAATTGCCGATTTCTGTGGGCGTTATCCACGCAACATAATGTTCCAGAGCAGGTGCAATATAGTGATGCCCAAGTAAAAAATGATAGACGCCGCTGTCTGTGATAAAGGGTGTCTGGAGCCAGGACAATGTTTTTTGACGGCTATCAATAGATAACAGTTGGCAGCCAATCAGGGGAGCCTGGTGTAAAAAACTGGCCTGCTGTGCCTGTTTTTCCAGTATTGATTGGCAAAACAGTTCCAAAGCCAACGCAAAAGTGGGCAGCCGGGATTGTGATTCTCCCTGAACCAGCGCAAACAGGTGATAATAGCGGTTATCAAAATGGGGCAGTAAACCTAACAACAAAACATCCCTTTCAAAATCAGTCAGTTCAAAATGTGTCATCAGGTCAGTTAATCGGGAAGCGACAGGAGTGATGGTGTGCGGTATTGTCAGGCAATCATCGGTGAGCCAATGCGGTTTACCCAGTGGGTTATCCAGCCTGTTTATCACATCTTCTTCGCTTAACAAAAACTCATCAAGGAGGTCACCTTTCTGGCCTGATATGCAATGAAAATGGTATTGAAGAATGAGATCGATACGTTCCAATTGGCTATATAAGAATGCTAAATGAGGGTCATTATGTTGTTGAAATAAATCAGGGAAAACAGGCGCTGTATTCATAAATTTTTGCTCAGACTAATTGACGGTATTTGATGGTGATAACCACGTTATAGTGACAGGGTGCTGCAACCAGCTAAAGTTCGCTATATTCATTGGCCACGGCCATTCGCTTATCAGCGCATCATACACTTCGGGTTTAATATGGATATTCGTCATACCGTTTAATTCACTTAATTCCCCACAACGTTGCAGAAATAAGTGCCGCACATCATTTGCACCCATTTTTTTCCAGGCCGGAAGTTGCACGATGGTTTTTTCCAGCCATTGGTTGATGGCAATTTGTTGTTCTGGTTTTGGGGTATGCCATAGCGCGTTATCACGAATGGGTAATCCACAAAGCACCTTATTGAGCGTCAGCCGCCATGTGGGTATTTCCTCTTCCGCCCAAATCAGCCAGTCAAGTAAACAAACGGCCTCTCTTTGTGCTTCAAGGCTGATAAATTGATTCTTTTCCAGTAAACCAAAGGCACGGAAAAATGCGGGCAATAACGGCCACAAAATTATGCAACCGGCGTTGCTGATAGGTAAAACGGATTGTGCCGATGACGTTTGAATTCTATTACTCGGTTGCGTGGAAGGTATTTGCGCTGATAAAACCGATTTTAGTGATTCCCTGTGTCGCTCTCTATTTTGTAAGGTTAGATGACTTTGTTTTACTGTCGCCTTTATCAGACCATAATGCTGTTGTGTGGCTGCTGGCTGATGGTGTGTTTGCCTGTGCTGGAGTGCAAGTGGGGAGATTGCATCTGCCTGTATATCGGCTTTATTGTGAGTTTGTTTTAATAGATTGCTCTCATTCTGAGTCATATTGACCGTGGGTATTTGCTTATTTTGAGTTTGTTGTACAAGTGTTTTTTGTGTGGCATGTGTATATTTCACTTGATGTTGCAGATAATATTCCGCCGCTAAACTCAATTTTTCTGGTGTCACTTTTTTATCTGTAATTACCTGCGCTTGCGAATGAATAAATTCAGAGGTTGCTGTTTCAGTAAATAACTGACAAAGCATAGCAAGAATATCTGGCTGGCACAGTTGCATTAAGCGACTTAGCCCCGCAGGTTGTAAGCAGTGTTTGGCTAACATAGGTAGCCATTGTTGTGGCTGGTGGTTAACTTGTTGCCATAATTTATTATCAATATTCACAATATTTGTGACGTGATGATTGTCGTTATCAGATAACCAGTTTCCCTTACGTAAGTAATGGTCTACTTTTTCTATCAATAGAATGTCAGTAGACATTGGGTAGGAAATATCATTTACTGATCTATCTATATATTTATCCACGAGTTTATACATTGATAACGGGTAAGCCCCTTTCTCCTTCCACGGAGTATACTCATAAGAATGATAATATTTTTGCAGAATTTTTCTTAACTCAGAATTTAACCTTATGGGGATTTCTGTTTCAAATGCATTAATATCAATATTACCTAAATCCACGGATATCTTTTCTAAAGATAATTTCTTATTTCTGTTTAATTCTAATGCTTTGATATTTTCTTTTATAATGAAGGATAGATTATCATTAAATAATGACGAGCATTTATCCATTACCTTTTCACCATAATAATCTGCTGACTCAATGGAGATGATAGTTTTGTGGATAATGCTATTCTTTTCTTTTTCTAATAAAGACATCAGCTAACTTAACTCCACTCCACAAATATAATAAGCTATATAAATTAGCAATGAGTATTTACTAAAACCCATTGCTACTAATATAAATTAAAAAATCATTAGAGCTTCATAATAAAAGCCAGAATATAATATGGTACAGTGACACTGTTATTATGACTATGTTCACCGCTGGTCAAGTCGATACCATGAGAATGTGGATCGCCTTTCCCAGAATTATATGTATATGGAGCATAAGTAATAGATGAAGTACCAGTATTTCCACCAGAGACATAAACGGTTTCACCTTTTTTAAGGCTTCCATCATGACAAAATTCAGAATGTATGTAAGTTTCTCCTTGCACATGGTAATGACTACCATTTTGCTCAGCGGTTAATCTATGCCCATCTGTTCTTCCTGATATACGAACGCTTTGGCTTTCCGATGTGAACGTAAATCTTTTACTGTTCTTATCGCCGGAAAATGTATTCGAAGATTTACCATGTATATTTTGTATTGTACCTCCCATAATAAATCTATTGATAAGATCAGGTGTTCCCTTAGAACCATCACACAATGCCCACCCTACTGGAATATCTTTTCCAGAAAACATCATAATCATGCCTTTTGGCAATACCGTGTTAGGATCGATAGCAACGCGATCAGCATCTATCTTAATACCGTTACCAGGTTTAACATAAATTCCTGACGAACCATTACCAATACCTCCATCCGTACGGATGTTTACATCCAAACCTTCACCACCAACTTTAACTCCCCAACCAGTAGAAACTTTTATTCCTGAACCATCAACTTTAATAGTCGAATCAGCCGAACCCACTGATAATGCACCATCTGAACTAAACTTCATCCCATTACCAGGTTTTATGGCAATACCATTGCTATCAACAACCAAACCTTTATTATCAGCCAGTTTCACTGCAACCTTATCACCATCTATCTTAAGACCATCTCCTGGAACAACACCTATTTCATGTGCCCCTTGATAAGTCATTAAACCCTTGCCTACACCTACAACCAATACATCTTCATGCAATATTAAAGGGCTATGACGTCCATCGACATAACTTTCATCATTCTCACTTAATTTTAACTGTAAAAGCCCATCTTCGCCCAAACGCATTCCTTTTGCCGGGCCCTTTTGATTGGGAGCCTGTCCAGTCGCTTTACGCCCAATATCAGCAATATCAATTAATTGATTGAAATCGGTTTGTAAGGGAATACTGCCTTCTTTAAACTTATCTTTTAATTTATCAATATCAGGTCCAACACCTTTTGCGTCAGACAATGTTTGTTGTTCTTGTATTTTTGCAGAATAACGAATTTCTTTCATGGTTAACTCCATAAAATATTTTTAATTTAAAATTTTGATTAATCGCTAATTGTTTTTTTGTTCTTTCTCTTTCGGAATATAGAATAATTCGTTTTGTTTTATTCTATTGGTATTCCATTGTTCACCACTCTTACCAACAACTTCCTCTCTCTGATGTGGTGTGGCAATGCGCATTGATCCTATTCCTTTGAAAGGGGAAGGTAATTTACCCAGTGTCAAACTTTCCAGAATCGAATAAGCGGCATCCCCTAATGGTGCGCCATTATTTTGCCAACGTTGATACGTATTGCCGAAGTTTAAAAATGGCTCCCGATCCATCCAGTGAATAATCATGGAAATATGAGCAGGGAATTCGGTGAGAATGGTTTCCTTAACCCACTCTTCCAATTGATATGGATCAACTTTGAGCTCACGTGATTTAATTAAATCACTATTTACCACAACACTAATCACAAATGAGAAACGATCCGTACTTTCATATTCTTTACCCGAAAAATGCCAACTGTACCGCCAGGCTTCTTCTGCGGCAGGGAATGCCAATGTAGAATGTTTCTGACGCTCAATAACCAAAGTTCCCTTGATACGATCAAAGCTGATAACTTTTGCATACAATTTTTCTGATTCGTCAGAAGATTCTTGCTCCAAACCCACTCCCCCCAACTGTTTGCTCAGGGTAATTTCATTACCTACAGCAATCAGGGCCGGGAAAGGGGTTTGTGCTGTGCGGGTCAGGCGCCGCTGGTTTTCAGGCAATGAGGATTGATCACGATCATAGGCCAGCCGGTAGTTCATATCTTCCATCCATACCGGGCTATTTTGCCAGACGAGTTTTTTCCCTTTGGCGGCGGTCATGACTCGTTCCAGATTGTATTCCAGTTGAGTACTGTTGCTCACGTCCAGCCAAAACTGATCCCCTGCGATTTTAGTGATCATTTGACCACGCACGGTAAATCGGTTTTCGTTCTGTGCGCCTTCATAGAGAATTAAATCAATCACCTGACCCTGTATCAGTTTTCCATCAATACCGGCTTGTTTAATCACCAAGTAATATTGATCAGTTTGATTGTCCCTTTCTTCTGTCACCGAATCTGGCTGCTGCTCTTCATCAAACTGGCTGTTGGGTTTGACTGGCAGCAATGCCCGATGTTCTATCAGATAAAAAGGCAGTTTGCTCAGGTCAGGCTTTGGTTTAAATAATTCACCCCCTAACCCCATACGGGCAGCAATGCGCTTTTGTAGTGACGAAACTTGATCAATCCGAATATTGGCTCGGTGATAAGTTAATGTCGGTTGTTGAGCCAGATAACCTTGTTGCACGGCGCGAAATTCATTGATGTTGGTGGTAAAGGTACGTGGTGCCCGCTGAGTGCCAAAGTATCCGAGCAGATAATTGACAATATCCAATTCGTGATCGTTATTGTGTGCAAGCTCTTTTAGTACTTCCTTTAATTCGTGAGCGTAATTTTGGTGGGCATCATCATTGACAGAGCCTGGCTTAAACGGCCATTGATCGCCCCAAACTTCGTATCCTTCACGCTTAAAAGCTAATAATTTTGGCAACATGGCAATTTGTTGACAGCCACAAGCCAGCAATTGTTCAAATGGCAGCATAAATTGATGAAGTGACAACAAGCGTTGCGCATGTTCACTTTCAGATAAAGGCTGCTGTAATTCGTAGCAAGCGGGCAACGTATCGCTGACAGGATAATAGCGCCCCACATCGCGATGCTGCCCATAAGGTAATACCACGGGTTTATTCTGAATCAAGGGGAGCTTGGGTAAACTGCCCCGAATTTGTTGTTCATTCACCGTGACGCTGATCCCACCTTTGGCAATCACCCTCAGTGGGCCATTATGTTGCGCCAATTGACGAATCGGATCTTCACCCCACAAACGAGGGTAGTAGCCTTCTTTTATTGACCATGACCAGCTATCCCCTTTAATCGGTTCAATCAGGGTTTTATTGAAACTGTCATCCAGCCGAAGGCGAATTACATTCTGAATCCCCTTAATCTTAAGCAGATTATTCACCAGCCGGCTAAGATTGAGCGTGAGCCGCTTGGTATAATCACGGGCTGCCGGCAATTCAGGTATCCAGCCGTGTTCTAATCGTGGCCCTTCAAAGATTTCATCATTACATATTCCCTTATCTTGTCGTGTTTCGGTACGGAAACGCTGCGCCTCAGGCATCAGATACTGTTCTGCTGTAGTATAGACGGCAGCAAAAATACCCGCGACATTCTGCACATCGTCATCCAGTTCAATCTCCAGTAATAGCGGAAAATCAACCGGATTTGTCCAGATAATCTGACTAACCCATTCACCAATATTGCGGTTCTTGGTCAAAAAATCGGTTAATTGTTGGGTGGCAGTCGCCAAATTCTCCTGACTATAGCGAGTCGGTTCCAGATAGAGCCAGTAATTTCCCCGCAACGTAAATTTTTTCGCCTCTTTACGCTCGACAAAGCTATATTCCCTTTTGCTGGCATCATACCAATAGGTATAACGTTGCGTTGTCGGTTCACGGACTAAGTGCACGTTACGGAACAGAAAATCCTGCTTCTGTTCTGATTTTGTCCAGTCACGGCTATGCAGATCCAGCAATGCCTTGCGGTAATCATCAGTGGTGATGGGTCCGCAAGTCAGTGTATTGTGCGGGCCAAATTCAGCGGGAAAAATCCCGTCTTGCTGTTTCTGCTCATTGAGGAGCGGGGTCAATAAGTCTGTTAAAGGAAGAGTATGACGGTAAGACAAATCTGACACACCGTAGCTGAGTCCTTCCAAAAAAGTGATGCCGGGATCGTGTTCTTCTGTGTCACTCCACAGTTTTCCGGCCTGTTGCTCAACCACCTGATGAGCCTGTTCCAGCAAGGTATCAAAGTGAATAGCGTCTTTCACTTTGTGAAACAGTACATCTTTATCACTCATAGTTAATTTCCTCGGCATTGCCGCTTGTCTTCGGCTTCCCAGACTAAAATCAGCACTTCATTGTCTTTGGCTTCCACGGATGCGGCGATATCACTGTCTTTGGCCGCCTCTGACCGACACAGCGTCAGACAAGTAACTCGCTCAACCAGCGGTTGTTGCTGAATGGTCGCCAGTAACTGGTAATAATTAATGCTGTTATTCAACATAACAGGACGTTGCTCATCGACGCTCCAGGGCATATATATCTCACGGAGTTGCTGTCGTAGCTGGCGATAACCAAAATCTTCGTTAACGTCTGGCTTAAAAATCACCTGATAATTGATGTTCACATCAATGTATTGAGGATTGCTGATCTCAATCTCAGCCCAGGGAGAGCCTTTTTGCTGTAACCACTCTGCCATTCCTTGCAGGCGTGCCGGGTTTAGCACCGGACGCAAAGGGTCATCACTGTCGTTGTATCGGTTAGCCGGAATAATCGTCAGTTGCTGTTTTTCCAGAGCAGGAACTCGCGTGAGTTCATCATGGCCGGGATACTTAACATCAAAAATGCTGACATAACGCTCTTTTAACAGTGTCGCCATATTGCCCCAGGTTAAGGCCCGGTTACGGTGGGACAGGTGTTGGGCTCCCCGTGCAAAAAAGGCACTGTTGGATTCTGGCACACGTCCGTTCCATGATGCCCAGGGCTGGTTAATCGACGCCACCACCATGATGGGTTCAACGGGACGCTGAATAGTACCTGCCGGTAATGGTGTTAAGAAATGGCTGTTGCTGATGCTATCGGCATTCGTCAATGTCGCCGTCATGGCGTTATAGATCAGGCCGCATAACCAGGGCGTCTTTCCCCATGAACCTTTGTGTGTGGGGATAACCATGACGGCCTTTAACCAGTAGCGTCCGGTTGGCATCTGGGTAATTTCTTTAGCAGAAGCATCCACAGGCAATACAACTTGCCAGATGCCATCTTGATACAGGGACTTGGTTTCATCTTTAACCCACGCATCTAATGCAACCCATTGATTCTTACTATTCAGGTAATACCAGGAAATGTTTTCGGGTTGCTGTGGCGATTTTAATTTCCAATACAGCGATAAGGTTTGTCCCGGTTTGACGTCAGTGATACCAAGGTATAACGTGGGGTTCTCTTCCAATGGTTCAATTTCAGGGCTATAACCAAAGGGAGTTAAGTGAAATGTCTTGAATGACGCTTTATCTATAGTTGTTTCTTGCACCTTTAGTGCGGTTACTGTAGGCAGTGGTTGGCTATTTTTTCCCTGTAGCCTGAGCACTGGCTCACTGAAAACAAAATCATCCAGATCCTCTGGCGCACTGATTGCTGGCTCTTTATCTGAAAGCGTTAGTGTAACCTCTTTTCCCTTTCCCTCAGCAGTCAAGATTAGCCACTGGTTTCCACTACTGATTTGAGCCACCAGATTTTGGCTATTAATATCTTTATCAAAAGTAACCGCTATCTTTCTCGTTCCTTCTTCCATCACCAGTTGTGCAGAAGTCACTAATACGCCACCCAACACAGATTTATCCGTATCCGTTTCACTGAATAACCGAATTCCATCAGATGGCAATGATAACTGTGCTTGTGAATCCCAGGGTGTCGCAGTCACCCAATGCTGTTTATCTTTATTGCGTAACCAGTACAGGTCACTGATATAGCCACGGTTTGCCAGCAAACTGGCATCCAGCGCATATTGCAGGGCATTGCCTTGTTCATCCTGTCCTGCTTCAAATAAAGTGCCTTTTGTGAGCGATTGTTCTGTGACTGTGGTATTCAACTCTACAGATAAGGCAACTTGATCCGGTTGGGCCGGACGAGGAGATAACCCTAAAAGTTCCCGGTAATAGAGATTGCGATGCGCCGCCGGTAAGGTATTCAATAAGGATATTGGCGTTTCCAGTAATCGTAATACCGCTAACAGAAACGCTTGATGAGGTAATAACTCCCCATTGGCTTCGATTTTCCCCTGATATAATTCGGCAAGTTTCTCCGGCGTATTATTTGCCATAAAGAAAAAGTCATTCCAATGGTTATTGCCCTGATTGAAGGGAATTTTTTTCGTGTACTTTTCAATATATTCGAGTAATTGCAGACTGGTTCGATTATCTAATTTAAAATCGCTCATCGGCACCCAGTCTGACAATTTTTTATTTAACTCAGTTAATTCCATAATATCACCTGTATGGCACAGCGATTTCTCTGTGAATAAATGCTTATTCACACCATTTAATTTCTATTTAATTCAGCTAATGCCTTAATTGACGGTGGCAAAGTTTTGTTGCGTGATAAAACTGCCTTTGCCTGATGAGGGCGTGGTAACATCCGGTTGAGGTGGATTTACATTATTATTTATGGCGGGTGATTGAGGCGTAAATATGGCCGTAAATTTTTGTCCTTTGATAATTAAGGCGGCCCCACTGGTACAGTGAAGAGCTTGCTGACTGCTGTCTAACGCCGTGATAGTAATGGTGCCAGTTCCCGGTGTCATATGGGTTGTTGTGGTATAAGTTGCAGAAACAGTAACCCGTTTCTCGTCTCCCAAAATGCAAACTTTTTTGCTGTTTACCTGTGCATGACCTGTTCCACTGATTCTGCCTGGGTTGGGAATTTTTACCTGTCGATTCCCAAAGTTGGGTTCAAACTGGAGTATGTCACCATCTGTTACAATAGCTTCACTCATACCACCTCCATTCCCCGGCCTTCACTCAACGCCAGTGTCCCTTGAATTTGCTGATTGATATCGCTGCCCCGCAGGCGATACATGACCTGAATTTGCAAGGTATTCTTATTCTTTGGTGACTGGCGAACCTGAATATCGGTAATATTTGCCCGTGATTCATAACGTAATACGCTGTCATGAATATGGGACTCAATTTCAGCAAACAGTTCGTTACGGATATTTTCAAATGCAAAATCATTTAATCCGCAGCCATAATTTTCACGCATCAGACGTTCCCCCGGATCAGTTTTGAACAGAATGTGCAAACTTTGGCGCACATCTGCTGCTCCTTCCGCCATTTCCACCCCCTTTTCAAGGGAAAAAGCGGGAGGAAAAGCCCAACCACGACCATAGAGTTGTGTCAGTATTTGGTTTTCCATTGTTCACCTTTCACTGGGTAAGATTAATTTTGCCACCCTTGATCTCAACACTGTTTTTGCCAGACAGATTGAGCGATTCATCCATTTGGGCATTCATGGTTTGTGCTTTCAGTGTTAATTCTTTTTTCGTTGACAGAGAAATATCTTTATCCTGCTGGAGGGCTATTTGATTTTCTCCCGCATTCATTTGGATTATTTTCTTTTTGCTATTAATCCTGATTTGTTGTTGAATTTCTCCTTTTTTCACCACCAGCATTTTTTCTTGATTATCTTGGGTAGGCTCTAAAGGTGCTTTATTTTTCGGGTTGTGCATTGCCCCCAGAATGACCGGATAACGTGGATCATTTTCAAAAAAGCCGACAATCACTTCATCCCCTGGTTCCGGGTAGAAACAAAAACCGCTTTCGTGGCTGGCGTAAGGTTTCCCCAATCGGGCCCATAAGAAGTCATTCGGACGATTCAATACCGGCAGAATAATCGGAATGCGGTTCAGGGCGGCTTTGTCTTGCTGATACTTTGCGACTGTCGCAATATGGAGTTCAGTGGCATCGGGCAACATCGGCAGGTGTTCCTGTTGTAAGCCAATGCTCAACGTCGTTTCCCAATCAATTCGTCGGTTAAAACGATGGCGAACCGCAGTAATGCTTGCCGTTCCATCCAATTGTGCACCGAATCCGGTTAATTGAATGTTGTCCCCTAACTGATAACGTCCATGACCTTTGAGCAAGAATTCACCTGTAACACCAGAGATACGCTGATTCAACAATAGCCCCTGTGCCAAATAGCCACTTTCCTGAGTGGTTAACGGGCTGCTGTAACGAATGTCCCAACTTGTTTTATTTAAAGAGGCCAGCCTGTCAGGGGAAAGGGCGGCTTTACCCACGGCAACACTGCCGTGGCGACCACCCGATAATTCCTGTTGTTTGCTGATATCCCAACCACTGACTTCCAGCGAAGCAGGATTAAGATGGTTATCAAACTGCCAACTGGCATCTTTGACGATGATATCTTTTTTCTCATCCCCGCGGCTTTTCAGAGTATGGATTGGGTTGGATTTCAGGGAGTCAGGTTCGACAAGCTGAACGCCTTCTGTCGTTGGCAACAACCACACACCGGTTGCCGATAGACGACACAACAGAAAACGCCAGTCTGAACAACGAAATTGCACCATTTGCTCATGTTTTTGATCTAATGCAGCAATCCGTCCAAAATGCGCTTTGATACCTGCCTGATTCAATAAGGTGTTCAGAATGGTTTTTTCGTTACTGGCCTTAAACAGTTGTGAGTGCTGAGTATCAACCATCAGTTGCAACCGATGTCTGACGACCAAAGTAAGCAATAATTGTTTATTTTTTATCTTCAACGTGTTACGGGTAATCAGGCCATTGAACAGTACCGATTTCCTGCCACCCTCAATCATTTCCAGCCGCAGAGTTTTCCCCACCTGACAATGCGCCAGTTCTGCTTGTACATCTGCCTGACTGAAAGCGGAAAGCGGTCTGTCCGGTAAGCTGAGTTTCAGCGTTGCACAAGGGATGCTGTTAACGCGGTAGTAGGTATCTGCATCAACGGCAGCCAACAGTGACAGCACCTTGCCATCTGCAATGATTTTCAGTTGATGGCTCATCAGGCGTCTCCTCTGGTGGCCTGCAATATTTCCCCCGGTACAAATCCGTTAAGATTATCCAGACCGTTTTGCCAGGCCAGCGTCAGGTAATCGACACCGCCAGACAGCGTTGAGGCTGTGCTGGCCGCCATCAGAGACAGCGAAACACCATCCTGTACCCGTAAGGCGATTTTCGCCGGTGATTTCAGGTTTTGTTCTGTCTCCTGTAAGACCAGACTTTCATCCGCCACCAATGTCAGGATGACCCGCGCCCGCAAAGGGGTAGCATCACGATCAAACAAGGTGTAATTGACCGATAAGCCTTTCGCTCTGCCGGCAAAATAGCCGCGGTTTTCCCAACGCATTTTTCCCCATTTAATTTGCAGGAATCGCGTTTCATTACTGGTGGCATCCACGCTGCACAATTGCTTAAGCTGCATTAGCTGAGCTTCAACAGGAGTTTTGTTGCCCGGCATCGTGGCGTCAAAGATCAGTTCAAGGGATAACCCTGCGGGCTTGGCCTGTACGTAAATGCTGCTCTGTTTTTCGCTATTAATCGCCTGGGATTGTTGATAATCCGTTTGATAATCCAGTTGCAAGGAATCGGGGTTATATAGGGCCTGAAGGGTGCCTGCCCGTATTTTTCCTTCCCGGTCTTTATAAGCGTTAATGGTCAGCTTCGCTAAACCACGTTCTATTAAACTCATGGACGCCACCCTTCCTCATCGCGTAATGCCGCTAACACTTCGCGTTTAATTTTTTCAACCCAAATGGCTTCATCCAGACTTTCCTGAATCAAAGAATGGCCTTGTTGAGCGGATTCATTCGTTTGTGTTGGTAGTGTTGGTGCGGATGAAACCACTTTTGCCTGAATAATTAATTCTCTGATTTCTACTGTCATACTTTGACTCCCAACCAGCACATATCCTGATAGCGCAGTTCAAGGGTATTCACCAAGATGGCGTTACTGTTCGCATCAAAGTCACTGGTTTGCCAGCGTACCGGTAAAGCGTTACTTAACGTCCAACTGGACAAAGGCAGTGAATTTTCGTTTAACAGCATAATCACCACATCTGCATAGGCGATTTTTTCACCGCGCAATACCCGATCAAACATCCAGGTCAAAGGAGAAACCGTCATCACACCACGCTCCAGCGTTAATGTGCCGTGTTGGATCTTCTCGGCCAGATAGTTATTGCGGGCGTTCTCGCCGCCTTGACTGTGTTGAGTGACTTGAAGTTCACGACTCAGACCAGAAATACGTTGAAAACGGATATCCAGCGGATCAGGAATACCATTAAAAATAAAACTCGCCATAAAGCGGTGGGATACCACAGGGGTGTAATAATCGTTCATTGTGCTCTTTCCTTCTTAAGACAAAAGCGCTCCCGTTTGGGTATCAAATACCAAACTGATTTCGATAAATTCAGCAGGAGACAAGACGGCCAAAGCAACTTTCATGATCATTTTCCCGGCACAGATATCCTCTTCAGTCATCGTTTCATTTACGCCTAACAACACAGTAAATGCCTCATCTTCCCGCGAGCCATACAAGCCGCCCTGTAACCACAGTTGCCGTAACCAGTTGTAACTTTGCCCCTTACATTTCATCCACGTCAGCTCGTTATTAGGCTCAAAGAGGTACATACGGGCTAATTGCGCCAAATGAACAGTGACATAAGAAACCAGACGTCGTGTTTGCAGGTAACGCCACGGCGAGCTATCTCTGTTTTCCAGTGTCCGGCACCCCCACACACGTATGCCTTTGCCGGGGAAAGTGCGGATCACATTGAGTGAAGCGCCATTGGCGTTAAACAGCACACTCCCTTGCAGATAAGACTTACCCGGCCGAATAACCTGAGAGAGGGCTATATTGGCTGGTGCTTTCCACACGCCAATTGCACTATCTGTGTGCTGGATAACTGCCGCAATCGCGGCGGTGGGAGAGAGCACGATATTTTGCAGGCTGGATATATCCTGATAAGTGGTTTCCAGACGAGGCCAATAAGCGGCTCCCCATTGGCGAAGCTCTGATGAGAGACCTTCCAGACATTGCCGGGCCTGTTCAACCTCATCCGGCGCATCCAGCAGCACAAAGAGATTGGCGCGGATCTGGCTCAATTTCAGTAGTGCCATCCAGCTTTCAGACCACAACTTGATCAAAGTGTGTTGATCATCAATGTCACTGTCATTCAGTCGGGCAATATCCGGTGCCAAAATCAGGGTAATCTGTGATTCCCCACCGATGACTTCTGACACCGCATCAGACCTTAATGCTGTTATCAGTGCTTCGGCTTCTGCCTGGGTCATGTTTGCTGAGGGCATATTGCCTTGCAGCGGCAAAACAAAAGCCTGTTTCCCTCCATTATCGAAATAGTGTCTGACCGCCCATGCCATCAGATGATTGTCACCAAAGAGCCGACTATATTCCGCCAGATTGTCGATACGAACTGCGGTTTTTGCTTGTTGTGAATTGTGGGCTGTATAGCCGATAAATACCGGCACTGCGCTAGGTATTTCTTGCTGACCTGTAGCAATGATACTTTCTGTTAAAGTTACGCCCGGTTGAATTCTTTCCATCATCATCTCCTTTCATTGGGTGAGATAGGCACTGCTAATTCAGTGCCTGGTTTTAATCTCGGAGATTACTGAGCAACATCCTGCGTAAATTGCAGAACGATAAATTCAGCCGGTCGCACGGCGGCCAGACCAACTTTCATGATCATTTTGCCGTTTTTAATATCGGTATCAGACATGGTGATACCCTGACCAATATGGACAAAATAAGCCTCTTCCGGTTTATCCCCCATCAAGGCATTTTTTTGCCAGAGGGTATAAAGGTATTGATCAACGGCAGCTTTGGCACGCATCCAGGTCGGTTGGTTATTGGTTTCAAATAATACAGCTCGCAGTGCCTGACGGATATCGCGTTCAACAGAATTGAACAGACGGCGGACAGGAATATAGCGCCAATGGGTATCGTTAGTGTCGGTACAAGTACGGGCTCCCCAAACCATTATGCCTCGATCAGTAAATGAACGAATGACATTAATGCCTTTGTTATTCATGCTGCCTTGTCGTTCGTCATCGACTATATCCGTCAATCTTTTGATGCCGGTAAGTGCAACGTTGGCTGGCGCTTTCCAGACACCACGCTGGTTATCTGTTTTGCAATAAATTCCTGCAATGGCGGAACTTGGAGGAAAAATGAGTTCACATTGCTGTTTCTGCTGCAATTTGTCATTAATGTTCTGCGCCAGCGTCTTATCTTTTTTCCTGAGTTCATCCAGATTTTTCAGTTTATCTTTGCCTGATTCATCCTGATACCCACTGATAATAACGTCCTTATCGTCAGGCAAAGCAGATAATTTCAGGTTTGTTTCCAACAGAGGATAATAAGTGGCAACCTTAGCACCATTGCCTACACCAGGTGTCGGTTCACCATTGTGGCTATCTGCAATCAGAAAATAGCCTACTTTATCATCATCTAACAGTGGGCTGACTGCACCATAGACTTTATTTTTATAATTCCAATCTGCTTCTAGACAAACCAACAGCGTGATATCCCCTTTTTGTTCTATCACATTAGGAATGGAGGCCAGAGCCAAATCGTCACTGACATTGTTTAGTGGGTAGATATAACAAGCCCCACCCCCATTTTGAAAATAGAGCCTCAAGGCTTCTACGGCTTGAGATAGATTGACGTCCTCAATATTGTGAATCCATTTTTGGGGTTCTTCTTCCTCTGCCGAGAGAGTCTGAACGTTGGGAGTCTCCTGGGTTTCAGTCTCTTTATTTTCGATTTTTTCTTTCTTATCCTGTTCTTTTTCTGTTGCGCCTTTTTTTACGCCATCAGAAGAAGAAGAGGCTTCAAGACTAGAGCGGATGACAATTTCTGTCACTGGCGTCAAAGAAAAAGAGGAAGTAAATTCAAGCCAATTGTTGATACGCATACAGGCTTGGGTTGGCGCCGCCGTTTTTGGGGTAAATTTGCCGATAAAAACAGGCACGGCAGTTGGGCTGTTGCTAACAGACAATGCAAGGGATGCATCCTCTTCAATATAAACACCGGGCCCTTTTAAATTAGCTGGCATAATAATTCCTTATCAATCAGTATGATTAATGCTGTTCTACATCTTGCGTAAACTGGAGGATGATAAATTCCGCAGGCCGAACAGCCGCCAGGCCGATTTTTACAATCATTTGTCCTTGCTGAATCTGTTCTGGTGTCATCGTGATCCCCTTGCCAATCTGCACGAAGTAAGCTTCTTCTTCCTTACTGCCAGCCAATCCCCCTTGTTGCCATAAGCCATGAAGATAGTTGCTGATTGCCGCTCTGACACGTTCCCAAGTCGGCTGGTTGTTAGGTTCAAACATGGCGAAGCTCATGGCACGCTTAACATCTCGCTCAACGGTATTAAACAGGCGACGTACAGGGACATAGCGCCAGTTGTCATCGTCTTGCAGTGTTCTTGCTCCCCAGACGGTAGCGCCGGTATTGCTGAAATGTCGAATCATATTGATGGCACGACCGGAGTTATATGCACCCTGAACTTCATCCGTGATCAGAAATGCAGGCTCCAGACCCCCTTTCAATGCGATATTGGCAGGCGCTTTCCAGACTCCACGAGAGAGATCGACGGAAGCATAAACTCCGGCTATAGCCGCACTTGGTGGAATGTCAGTCTTGGCCCAATCAGCTTTCAGCCACGGGTAGTACACTGCGGCAAACGCTGTGGCGTCATATTTGTTCTTAACTGTCTCCGCATTCGCGATAGTCAACGCTTCTTCAGGACCATCAAAAATGGTGAATAATCCTTTTCCCGGCTGACATAAAGTTGCCGCTGCTGTTTTAATATCTTCACCCGCTGCAACCAGTAAGGTGACATCATCTAAGGTTGGAATCACTTTTTCTAAGCTACTGGTCTTAACGAGGTAACAATAACCTCCGCCATTGGTGAAATACGCCCGCAGAGAAACTGACAATTTATCTGCTGCATTAAAATTGTTTGATACCTTATTAAGATATTCCATCCAAGAACTAATTCGGAATGCGGTGTTTTCGGCAATAATATTATTTTTTTCATTCACTGCAAAAACAGGAACAGCGGTGGCACTATGAGATACAGACAGCGCCAGACTATTTAATTCTTCAATATAAACGCCAGGATAACTGGTATTGGTTGTCATAAGAAATACCCTTATACGAAATGATTAACTCTATCAATGCTTCAAACAGCCTGCATAGTTACGCGATCGGCTGTCAGGGTAATTTCTTGAACAGCGATGTCATTGCTGGTGGCATCAAAGGAAGGAGAAGTCAGCGAGGTAGGAAAAGCATTAGCAACATTCCAGGTCATTAATAACTCAGTGCCTGCATCATTGGTTAAGCTAATAGTAATATCTTTTTTCTCTACCTGATTAAGTTGGATAGAATTAATCCAGTCAAATAATTCCGTTTTGCCCGGAAAAACGCCCTTACGCAGAGTAATATGAATAGGTTGACGCTGCCCCGGCATTTTGAACCAATTCCCCACGCCATCACGGTATTCAATGGTTTCATAATTAATATCCAGCCCTGAGACACTGTTAAATGGGATTTTCTCATCGCCAACAGAAACAATGAAACGATAAGAGGGAATTGGATATTCAACTGCAATTTGAGATGTGCTTATAGACATAATAGCCTCTTTTAAAAAAATGGTTAGGGTTAATTTCTTTGAAATAGGATGTAAGACTATATATTTGGAGAAAGCTACCGCCACAAAATGACAGTGAATATCATTCTGGAAATTTTCGTGGCCATATCATGCTTACATTGATATTTTCAATCGATACTTAAATCGATATCTATATCAATAATCATCGTGCCGAAAAATCTATAATGAGTACATTGCTAATAATGCAATTTGCTTTTTATGCAATTTAATTCCTGTGATAAAAATATTTTTGTTAATTGTTACCTTACAATGTTTAATATATGTTAAAAATAATTCAATAAATAAAATATAAGATATTAATAATGAAAATAGAGTTAAATGAAAAGCTGCTATTAGGGTTATTAGGAAAGAGGCTATATGAAATGGAAAATGCAGATATGATTTCAAAAACCGGGCCTGAATTGATATCTGCTCAAAGAACTATTATTGAGATAACAGTTCATTAAGCAGATCTGCATAAATAAAATGACAAACAAGCTATACAAGGCGCTGAGGTTCTGATTCATTCAGTTCAGTCAAGGATAATTTCACCGGAACAGATTTAGATGTTGGTGTACCCGTACCATTACCAATACTATCCATCGGCACTAACGGGTTAGCTTCCGGGTAATAAGCCGCAAGGTTCCCGCGAGGAATAATATAAGGAACGAGTTTAAAGCCATGCACTTTACGCTCAATACCGTCATGCCATATTGTCTCGATATCAACCAGATCCCCTGCCTGATATCCCAATTGAGCAATATCTTCTGGGTTCATAAACAACACTTCCCGCTGGCCATAAACACCACGATAACGATCATCCAAACCATAAATGGTCGTGTTGTATTGATCATGCGAACGTAATGTCTGCAAAGCAAAGGGGATTTCAGCTCCGTCGATTTGTGGAAACAGTGTTTTTGGTAATGGTGCGTGGCTAAACTGGGCTTTTTTACTCGGTGTCAGAAAACGCAGTTCTGCCGCGGCATTGCCAAGATAGAAACCGCCCGGCTGTTCACATTTTTTATTAAAGTCAGCAAATCCCGGAATAGTTGCCGCAATATGATCACGGATTTTGTTGTAATCTCCGGCTAATTCCAGCCAGTTAATTGTTGGGGTATTGCCCAAAACCGCATCGGCAATACCTGCAATAATAGCCGTTTCAGAACGTTGGGTATCAAATAGGGGTTTATTCACTCCCTCGGAAGCATGCACCATGCTGAAAGAGTCTTCTACCGTCACAAACTGTGCACCACTGAGCTGGATATCCTGTTCAGTACGCCCCAATGCAGGCAGGATCAGAGCATCTTTTTTACCGGTAACAAGATGACTCCGATTTAATTTTGTACTGATATGAACAGTTAAGTCGCAATGCCGAAGCGCTTCTTCTGTACGTGGACTATCAGGCGCAGCAGCGGCGAGGTTCCCTCCTAAAGCGATCAGCACTTTCACTTGATCACGCAACATAGCTTCCAGCGCTTCGACGACATTATGCCCGTGGGCACGAGGCGGTTCAAAACCAAAATGGTTTGCCAGGCTATCAAGGAAATATTGGGAAGGTTGTTCATTTATCCCCATTGTCCGGTTTCCCTGTACGTTGCTGTGACCACGAACCGGACATACGCCCGCACCGGGTTTACCTAATTGACCAAACAGCAATTGCAGGTTTGTAATTTCACGAACGGTATCCAGAGAATGTTTATGCTGTGTAATCCCCATCGCCCAGGTACAAATAACCCGTTCGGCGTTCTGATAAATATCAGCAGCCTCGCGTAATTGTACCTGCGTTAAGCCTGATTGTTCTTCAATAAACGACCACTCAGTAGCAGCAACTTCCTGCAAATAAGCATCCACACCTTCGGTGTAGGCCGCAATAAAATCTTGATCAAAAATACCTGCTTTTCCGACATCCGTCAGTGCGGTATGGGTTTCTAAAAGTGCTTTGACCATACCCCGCACAGCCGCCATATCTCCACCCAGTTTAGGCTGATAGTAACGATGGCTAATATTACCCGCTATTGGCGTGATCACTTCGAGTGGTTTTTGTGGATCAGCAAAACGTTCTAAGCCGCGTTCGCGCAATGTATTGAAGGTGACAATTCTGGTGCCGTGCTCAGCGGCATGACGTAAGCTATGCAACATTCGTGGATGGTTTGTACCGGGGTTTTGACCAAATACAAAGATGGCATCAGCGTGATCAAAATCATTCAGGCGAATGGTTCCTTTACCAACACCCAAACTTTCCAGCAACCCATAACCGCTTGCTTCATGGCACATGTTCGAACAATCCGGGAAATTATTGGTCCCCAATACCCGGCCAAATAACTGATACAACCACGAAGCTTCATTACTGGCCCGACCAGAAGTATACAGCTCTAACTGATTGGGATTATCCATTGCCTTAATGTGTTTGGCAATAAGAGAAAAGGCCTGCTCCCAACTAATTGGTTCATAGTGATCCGTTTTACGGTTATAACGCATCGGTTCAACAACCCGTCCCTGATATTCCAGAAAATAATCACTTTGTTGGTAGAGTTTACTAACGCTGTATTTGGCGAAAAATTGGTTGTCTACATGGCGACGGGTCGCTTCCCAGGTAACTGCTTTGGCCCCGTTTTCACAGAAGCTGAAAAGGCTTTTGTTATCATCTCCCCATGCACACCCCGGACAATCAAAGCCTTTGGGTTTGTTCATGCGCATCAGGTTAACCATGTTTTTTAATGCTTGTTTACTATCAAAAACAAAGCGTGTTGTTGCCTCCAATGAATCCCAACCTCCCGCAGCAGCACGATAAGGTTCTATTTTTGTTTTGAATTTCATAACAATCTCGATTTTTTAACATGGTGGTCAAAAAATTGGCCACGGATTGGCAGATGAATCAGAAACGACGAACTGATTTATTGTGATATTTATTCCGTTCTTATACAACGAGAAAACCGAATTGTCTTCCTATTGGTAGTACTGACTGAAATTTGTTAGAGATCACAACCTCCAATAGAGCAAGCAGATTGGTGAAAATAAACACAATAAATAATAAGACGTTATCAAAACAAGGTATTGCTTATTTTTAATTCATAACTGAGTGTTTTTTATGCTTCGAGCGGAAGGTACAAGTGTAATTTTTCTATACACAAGTGATCTTCTCACGGTGAAAGTGGTTCTGAGCTTGTATTCAACAAACAGAAAAATTTACTACATAAAAGTAACCATCCGATAAGCTACACCTAGTCAATATTATCCTGATAATCATACAAAATAATATTGGTCAGCGAAGATTACGGGTCGGGGGTGTAGTGATTACGGTGGCGAGTATAGAAAAGACCACATTCAGCGGCCTTATAATAATTAATTACTGGTTTCTTTAGACGGGGTAGTTAACTCTTTCTCGCCAAACGATACATAAGTATCTACATCAAATAGAGAAAATGATTCTATTTGGTCTATCGGTAATATATGTCGAAATTGATACACTGATAATGGATCAGAATTTAACGTTATATTTTTCTGGTTATAAATAGTCACATAACTATGCTCGACTTTGAAAGATAAGCTGTCTTTCTCTCGATACCCACTTATAAACGGTATAATTGACACCATTACATCTGAATGAGTGTGAAAATTATAAAACTTCGCTTCATCAACCATTCCAACATATACCTTTCGAGATTTAAGAGTGACCATAACGAGAAGACCACGCTCTAAGGATTCTAGCAACAATTCATTTACAGAATCTTTTTTCGCATTACTCCTAATAGCCTTAATTCTATATTCATAGTTTTCTGATCTATTTTTAGCAATTGAAGCTTGAGCTATGCTCATAAGTACTGTAGATATAACCACAATCCATGAAAAAAAGCTTGCTGTGGCGTATCTAAATCCATTCAAATCTGTAGCAAATGTAAATTGAGTATATTTTACCCCTAAATATGCAGGTACATTCATAAGGTACATTGCTAAATACAATAGCGCATCAATAAATACAGCCATGATAAAACCGGCGATCAAAAATTACCCGCCTTTTAAAGCCACTTGAAAGTAAGCATTCCACCCCTGCGCTTTTTGTAACTCAATTTTTGATGGTATGTCACTATCAATATATTTGTAGCCACAGATCAAAACAAAGGTAATAAAAACAGGCCACATAATAATTATTTATCCTTTGATAGTGCTTTTATATTATGCTCAAAAGCCGCTATCACTTCACTATTCTTCCTATTAATCATGACAGTACCATCATTCCTTATCAATAACCTATGTGAACAATCTTCAGTGGTAGTACTTTCAGTCTTTAACCATTTAGCTGTTTTCCTAATAATCTTATCAGGAGAAACATATGCCTTATCTATGAGTTTTGTAAATGACATAACTCCCTCTCCTTACTCTCTTTATTATTCACACATGATTTAAACATAATGACTAACAAATGCACAGTTCCTATACTAAGTCTACTTGCAAGTAGTGCTTGTATCAATCCGATACAGGTTCTGTAATACATCAAACAAAACACTATTATTGATATTCTATTTAGTTAATGTGCCTACGATAAGTTTCTATCTACATAAAAATTATTCATATACAATGAATAGCACAAATACTATATATACATACAGTATCACTCATTACATTCACTAAAAAGAAGATTTTACCTATCAATTTCGAAGCAACTTAATAATCTAAATTGAATGCTGCTCAATAACAAAGCCATGCCGGAACGCAACCTCGAACTCAGGGTATAGATCACCGGATGCTTACGGGTAAAAGGTAACAGCATCTATCATTACCCATAATTTTTTGGAAAATGTTATCAACACAGCACTCCTTCGGCTATGACATTTTCCCCACGACAAAATAAACAAATGTGCCAACGTAATTACCAATCACATAACCCACTGTGCCAATGACCATAATCGGCCCGACCAGAGTATTCCAACCCCGGCTGATTGCCATTGCTGCTGCTGTGGTTGGTCCACCAATATTGGCGTTACAAGCAAGAATGTTCTCCTCCAGACTGAATTTAAACACTTTCCCCGCCATGAAGGTGAGCAGCAAGTTAATCATGGCAATGATGAAAACAAAGACAAACAATAACGGCGCGTTGCTGATAATGGCGTGGATTGATGCGGGTATACCGATAACGACAAAAAACATATAAATAGCATAAGTACCAAGCTCCTGCGTACCATTTAGATTGCTGAATGTTTTTTTGAAAATCGATACAAGGATAAATGTCACCGTTGTAAGGAGCAGATATTTATCAGATATCAGGCTAAAAACCAGCTCTTGATAAATAGTGCCGGGTTGCCCAAACAATGCCTTTAACCATGATGAGAGGCGGAATGATAAAGCGACGATAAAGATTGACCATGCCAGCGATAATGCAATGTCTTTCAGGGCGATATTTTTCGGTTTCCAATAAGCTGCGGCGAAGGTCTGGGCGTTATCCAGATTGGGATCATTATCTATCGCATCTGAATAAGGACTTCCCCAGAACCTCCTTGCCACTGTCCAGCCCGATATAACGATCAGGATAATAAAATAACCTGCCATCATCACATGATCAGCCACAATGGTGGATGCAACCATACTCTGAGAAGGTTCTAATTTAGCTGCCATCGCTGCAAAGTTGACACCTCCTCCCGTATAAGATGCGGAAATCATGCCACTGATTTTATCCAGTTCGGGAATATATCTCCTGAGCAGATGGAAAGCGATGATTGTTCCAAACATGGTGGCAATAGAAGAAATTAAAAATAATATCAATAACCGCCAACTGCCTTTAATAAGGTTTTGTAAATTGGTTTTGAATAATAATAGTGGAATAGCTAAAGGGACAATATATCCCCAGACAGCATCATAAACAGGGGCTTCAGTCGGAATAATATGTAAATTGGAGGCCAATATCGCTATTACCAGAGCAATAACCGCACCCGGTATTTTAGTCGCCCATTTATACTTCTGCTCAAACATAATTGCACAAGCTACTGCAATCATAATAAAAGCCCAAAGCATTAATGAATTATCAGCGCTAATTAAGGTACTTTTCATTATTCGCCCCTGTAATAAACTTTGTTTAGTTAAAGCTAATACATCCGCCGTATTTCAAGTTGTAGCTTTGTTTATATCTGCATCCACCGCGCCATAAATGGCGTTACTGTTTTTATAAAAAGCCCACGAGGAATTACCATAATCATAATGCCACCATTCAGTCGGCAAATTAGTAAAACCAACCTGAATCATGGTGTGATACAGTATCCTCCGGTATAAAGTAGCAGGCATGTTGTTTTCCGGTGTATTTTCTAACGCGGCGGTATAAGATAGCTCTACCACTTCATCAAACTCAGTCCCCATAAACAATGCCTTTCCAGATGTCATGTCAAACAGCGTCACATCCACTGATCCCCCCGTCAGATGAGGGCTAATCGGATTTAGTGCCGTCGGAGCCGGTGCCACAAATCGTTCCAGTAATTTTTTTTGTTCTTCAATGGATAATTGGCTGTATTGCTCAGCTATTTTAGCCTGAGTTTTTTCCTGTAATGCCTGCTGAGTTTCCCGTGAACGCCATCCATCCAAAACCAAAATCCCTAAATGAGATGGTAACAATTGTGAGGCTTCAACTAATTTTTCAACCACACTTTTTCTTACTGCACAATATTCAACAGAACCTTTTATACCTGCAAGAAAATAGACGGGTTGCGATTTTATTTTATCTGTCTCAGGAATTATCTCTAAAGATTCATGACATTCATTGATGTGTATTTTATTAATGTTGCTCCATTCAAAAATTCTTTCCGTAACAATTTTTTCCACATTCAGAGAGTGCAACATATTCACCTTTATATTTATCTTGATTTTCAAAATGTTACATTAAATAGATTTTGCTGATTATTTTAAGAAATAAAAACTGAATCATTAGTTTTTTTCTTTAAAAGAAACAGTACATTTACAGACTAGCAACAAAGATACAGGCTATCAAATTTTATTTTCTTCCTGTCGGGAAAATTAAATCATTATTTGGAATTACACTGATGGAGATACAGTATATATTTCTCAATGATATTACAAAAATTTATCATCAGATATTGAACCAAAATGATTTGGTTGAAATACCATAAGAAGAAATGATTTCACAAGCGACTATGATATGTTCATTACGCAAGATGAAATGCCAAACCTTATATGACAAAATAGGAGCATGTCCCTGATTCCCTAATATCTGGAGGAGAAATACCCTAAACGGTATTCACAGCACAACATGACCCAAGACCATTCACTACAAGATCATCAACTACAAGTAGAAGCCATTAAATGTGGCACAGTTATCGACCACATTCCGGCCCATGTCGGTTTTAAGTTATTGTCACTATTCAAACTCACAGAAACCGACCAACGCATTACTATTGGTCTGAATTTACCTTCCAATCAATTGGGTAAGAAAGATCTGATCAAAATTGAAAATACGTTCCTGACAGAACAGCAGGCAAATCAACTTGCTATGTATGCGCCACATGCAACTGTGAATAATATTGAAAATTACGTTGTCGTGAAGAAGATGCCAATCAACCTGCCAGAGAAGATTGATGGTATCCTTGTATGCCCGAACGGTAACTGTATCAGTCATAATGAACCCGTAGAAAGCTGTTTCCGCGTTATGGAAGCCGCTAACGACGTCGTCGTCTGTTGCAAATACTGCGAAAAAGAGTTTGATCGTCAGGCTGTCATCAGCAACGATTAAAGTCCCGCAGTTGATGCTGACCAGAGGGGCACTATGATGTTGACCTCGCAAAAATTTTCCATTCTGACGTTAAACAGGAGTTTCTAATGTCACATTCTATTCACACCGACAATGCACCAGCCGCAATCGGCCCTTATGTTCAGGGCGTTGATCTGGGTAGCATGGTTATCACTTCCGGTCAGATCCCTGTTGATCCAAAAACAGGTGACGTTTCTGAAGATATTACGGCACAAACCCGCCAGTCACTGGAAAACGTTAAGGCTATTATTGAACAATCTGGCCTGAAAGTAGCGAATATCGTAAAAACTACAGTGTTTGTTAAAGATCTGAATGACTTTGCTACAGTGAATGCCGCCTATGAAGCATTCTTTACTGAACATAATGCGCCTTTCCCTGCTCGCTCATGTGTTGAAGTTGCTCGTTTGCCAAAAGATGTAAAAATCGAAATCGAAGCTATCGCTGTTCGTAGCTAATTCATCGTTTTATCAACCCTGATAGCTCAATATCAGGGTTGGTCTTCTCTCTTTTTGTCTCCCCACTTCTTCCCAGAATAACTTCTCTTTTCTTTGTCTTAGATCAACTTATTGCATGGTATATTGACTACAAAAACCCACATATTGTGCTTAAATATAAATATATAACTATATATGGTGTTTATGCACAAGATTATCCACACCAAATTAAAAACTGGTCATCATGTAGTTTTGTTTTAGTTTATGGATAACATATTGAGGAACCCTATTGTGAAAACGGTTGTGATGCAGCGCAGTGATCATCCAGTTAATGTTGAGAAAAAAGCGCTCCATGAATGGCATGATCGACTGGATCAGGAAATTCGCGGCCTGATCGAACAAAGCGATCTACCTTTACTCAATGAAAATGCCAATAAAGATGCTAAAGTGATCCCCACTCAGCGTGACTTACTGGCAGGGATCGTCGCCAGACAGTATGCCAAACAACATATGCTGCCGAGTGATGTTGTTCTGGCACATGAAAAGGGAGAAATTCACTACCATGATCTGGATTATGCCCCATTTTTCCCGATGTTTAACTGTATGTTAGTTGACTTACAGGGCATGCTGACCAAAGGTTTTAAGATGGGTAATGCCGAGATTGAACCGCCAAAATCAATCTCCACAGCAACTGCCATTACAGCCCAAATTATTGCACAGGTCGCCAGCCATATTTATGGCGGTACAACCATCGACCGTATTGATGAAGTGCTCGCTCCGTTTGTTGAAGCCAGCTATAACAAACATTTGACCATCGCAAAAGAGTGGCATATTACGGATCACACCGCCTATGCTAAAGCCCGCACCGAAAAAGAGTGTTACGATGCTTTCCAGTCTTTGGAATATGAAGTGAACACACTGCACACCGCCAACGGACAAACACCGTTTGTGACATTCGGTTTTGGACTGGGAACATCAAAAGAATCCCGTTTGATTCAAACGGCTATTTTACGTAACCGTATTGCTGGCTTAGGCAAGAATCACAAAACTGCCGTATTCCCAAAACTGGTTTTTGCCATTCGTGACGGGCTAAATCATCAGTTTGGCGATCCTAACTATGACATCAAATTATTGGCTCTGGAATGTGCCAGCAAGCGCATGTATCCCGATATTCTTAATTATGATCAAGTGGTTAAAGTCACCGGATCATTTAAAGCTCCAATGGGCTGCCGTAGCTTTCTCAGTGTTTACGAAGAGAATGGTCAACAAATTCATGCAGGGCGCAATAATCTGGGGGTAATAAGCCTGAATCTTCCCCGTATCGCGATTGAAGCCAAAGGCAATGAAATGCGTTTTTGGCAGCTACTGGAACAACGCCTGTTGGTTGCCAAAAAAGCATTAATGACCCGAATTGAACGCCTTGAAAACACCAAAGCACGGGTTGCCCCTATCCTCTATATGGAAGGCGCTTGCGGAGTAAGGTTGAAAGAGGATGACAATATTGGCGAAATCTTCAAACATGGGCGGGCTTCTATTTCGTTAGGGTATATTGGTATCAATGAAACGATTAATGCGCTATACGGTGATCACATTCATCTATTTGACGATGAACAACGTCGTCAAAAAGCAATCTCTATCGTTAAACGCTTACGCAAAGCAGTTGATACCTGGAAACAGGAAACCGGCTATGGATTCAGTTTATACAGTACGCCAAGTGAAAGTTTATGTGACCGTTTCTGTCGCCTCGATGCCGCTGAATTTGGCGTGATCCAAGGAGTCACGGATAAGGGTTATTACACCAACAGCTTTCATCTGGATGTAGAGAAAAAAGTTAATCCCTACGATAAGCTGGATTTTGAAGCACCTTATCCCCCATTAGCGAATGGTGGTTTTATCTGCTACGGCGAATATCCCAATCTGCAACATAATTTGAAGGCATTGGAAGATGTATGGGACTACAGTTATTCCCGTGTCCCTTACTATGGAACCAATACTCCAATTGATGAATGTTATCAATGCGGTTTTACCGGAGAATTTTCCTGTACCAGCAAAGGGTTCACTTGTCCCCGTTGTGGTAATCATGATTCAGCGCATGTTTCTGTGATCCGACGGGTTTGTGGATATCTTGGCAGCCCTGATGCCCGTCCATTTAATGCAGGTAAACAGGAAGAGGTAAAACGTCGCATCAAGCATCTCAACAATGGGTCAATTGGCTAATATCATGAATTACCATCAATATTATCCGGTTGATGTGGTTAATGGCCCCGGAACCCGCTGTACCCTGTTTGTGGCTGGCTGTTCCCATCAATGTCGTGGTTGTTATAACCAAAGTACATGGCGGACTGACTCAGGTCGCCCCTTCACGCAAGCTGTTGAAGATCAGATCATTACTGATTTGAAAGATCTCCGCATTAAACGGCAAGGGATATCATTATCTGGCGGCGACCCTCTTCATCCCTCCAATACGCCTGATATTCTCAAATTGATCAAACGGATAAAGAGAGAGTGCCCGGATAAAGATATTTGGCTATGGACAGGTTATGTCCTCCACGAGTTAAGCGGTCTCCAACAAGAAATTGTCAGTTATATTAATGTGTTAGTTGACGGAAAATTCGAACAGACTTTGCACGATCCAGCGCTAATCTGGCGAGGCAGTAGTAATCAGGTTATTCACTATTTACGATAATGAATTCCGATAATTTTAGGGTATAAAATTTGCAGCTCTGATATTAACGCCGCCAATGTAATTTCTTACCAAAGCCAAGTGTGTTATCCACCATTTTTATTTCATTCAGGTTCAATTGCCAAATAGGCGATTTTGCTGTTATCGCAACAGGAAAGCGGTGGCAGTAGCTTGCTCTGGCAACTGTTTCATCCTTACCTGTCAATAGGGCAACTTCCCCACGAAACTGAATGCCTCTGATCTGGGAAATATTATGGGTTTGCCCGGCAATAGTACCTGCAACTACGGCGTTTTCCTGCATCATTTTACCGTGGCGGGTATCAGGTTCAGTCATAAACCAGAGTGTCATTTTATCGATATCAAAAGCATAGAAACAATTTGCGCACCATAGATCCTGATTTGAAGAAGTACAAATTGTGAAGACATGTTGCTCGGCAAGATACTGGCAGATTGTTAAGATATCTTTATTCAATTCCATCTAATTCCATATTGTTATATTTACTTATCTCAATCAGAACACATGTGGATATTGATCCAGCGATGTGTTCTGATATTTATACAGCAGTATGATATTTAACCTGATCTAACTATACGTTATTTATAGATTTCTGCAACACCATGCAGTTTATCGTGACCAGTAGCAGAAATAATGCGGAAATAAGCTGCTCCAGCTTTGTCAGCTTTTTTGGACAATTCTTCTGTCAGGTTATCCAGTGTTTCTGCTCCCGTCACAGAAACAACACCAATTTTCTCCCCTGTAGCATTTCTTACTTCAATAGCGGCAAAAGAACCAAACGAAACAGTACATAGTGTTAAAACAGCAGCAATAAATTTTGCATTTCTCATTTTTAGATCCTTTGTCTACTTTTCAATATAAAGGGTATCTCTCTGTGATTTGGATCAAGTTATACGCTTCTTCAAAAAATGATAATTAGCAATTCTTGCTATAATTTTTCAGTTATTTTGAATAAAAATATTGTCACTGACTGTTAATAAACATGTCATTTAATATCATTCATCATGTTACATTGTTACAAAAACCACAATGCAGTCTATGGTCTCATTATGATTTAATCTCATGCGGTATTTATACATTTGTAACTATTTAATATAAATTATGAATATTAAAAAATCTGATTGGTATCTTTACTTGATAAAAACCGAGAATGGTTCTTTATATACCGGAATTACTACAGATATTTCCCGTCGTCTGATACAACACAGTACAGGAAAAGGAGCGAAGGCTTTGAGGGGAAAAGGCTCATTAACTCTGGTCTATCACCGTTTAGTACGGGACAAGAGCACAGCATTAAAGCTGGAATACCGAATAAAGCAACTAAACAAGCAACAAAAAGAGAGGCTGGTTACAACCCAACCTCTCTGTATAGCAACCTATTTGTCAGAGACTTCATGAGAATAGACATTGTTGCCAGCGTATTTCCAGCATGACTTCAACGTGTATTTACTACTTTTTGTATTTACATCTTGTAATTACATTTCATAGTTACACATAGTCAAAATGACTGGGATATGTGACTAAACCATGACAATCATCCAGCGAGACATCAGCCAGTGTGTAAACCTGAAAGAACTCCTCACTATCAGGCCATTGGCAATGTAATTGGTACTCTTTAGCAAGCCTGAAACCAAAACGATGATAATATTCAGGTTTACCAAGCACGACTACTGCACCATAACCAAACTCATTCAGGCTATCCAATCCTTCATACACTAACTTTTCACCAATGCCCTGACGACGATACGGTTCAGACACTACCAATGGTGCTAATCCAACCCAATTATGATCCTGACCATTGATGTCAACAGGTGTGAAACCAACATAGCCAATAACGTGACCTTCATCGTCAGTCGCAACAATCCCTAGCGTCAACAAGCCATTTTCTCTTAATCTATGAACTAACTCAGCTTCTGTCGATGTCTCAAAGGATTCTCGCAGCAAGCGATCAATACCCATGGCATCAACCGGAATTTCGACCCTGATTAACATGACGATAACGCGCGATCGTTCTGATCTGCGCCCTCTTTTTGTTCCGCTTTGATAAATTGAGTTAACGATAATAAACCAAAACGGAAAGTGGATTTAACCTAACACAAGTCAGATCCCTTTTCGTGAAAAGGAACATGTTATTTTGCCAAAATACTGTGATATTTCCTGATACTACCTCAAGAATTGATAATAAAATTCTATCACTGAGATCCAGGTAAATCAGTATCCGTGACATTTGCACGGAACCCGTCCCAAATCAATATATTTTCACTATCGGTCTGGCGATAATTCTTGATTGCTGTTAATGCTTTCGCTGCCGTTTCATAAAAATCTTCAATTCCCGCAGTTCACCATTACGCAATATCCCAACAAAAATTCCCAGGATCATGTATACAACACCAAGGAACAGGATCATTGCAATATCCCCTAACATATTTTGCAAGGGCATATTCATTTGGTTTATTCCTGCGATAATTTTGGTTGCCCATGTGGATGGCAAAGCCGATGAAATCGCTCTTACCCAATCAGGCATCGCCTGAACCGGCCAGATAGTCCCCGAAATGTAGAAAACAGGCGTAGTGATAAACGCCAATGTCAGATAAATCATTTCCACACTGCGCAAACACTCTGTTACCAGTTTACCTAACCCCAATACTGCCAGCAGGAATGGGAAAGTCATCAGCAATAATTGATAAATTGGTGCGTCCTGCCGGTATCCCAATACCCATGGCCACAGAACAAAAAAGATCACAGACAAAAACAGCCAAATAGGCAACAACGCAGACAAAGCTCCCAGATAGACAGGAAGTGGTGGCTTACCTTTAGGGGTACTACGTATGGTGATACTCACACGTACACAAGCAATCAAAAAGGAGTGCTGCAAAAGCATCACCAGTAATCCGGGAAAAACAATGGCAGCATAACTGATCCCCGGATTGAATAATCCAATGGTTTCTCCTTTAATCGGTTGTAGCAACACGTTCACCTGTTCCGTACTGAAACCTGATTTCAGTAGTAACTGTGTATTATATTCAGATAATAACTGTTGATACGCCAACGCCAAATCCTGCTGAATCTGCCCATTGGCAAGGCGGTTCGTCGCGTCACCATAAACTGGCACTGTCACATTTCTCCCACTTAAAAGACGTTTTTCAAAATCCGGTGGCACAATGATAATGGCGAAGATTTTCCGTCGTAATATGTCATTACGGGCGTTAGCAAGACTAGCGTAACTTTTGGTTTCAATTTTCGCCGTCGCATCAATATGGCGGATCAGCGCACGACTCATATGACTGTTGTCCTGATCAATAATCGCAACGGGCAGATCCCATAATGTAGGGCGGACATAAACCAGACTCATCACACACAGAGAAACAATCAGCATTAACCACAAAGGTTTTTCCAGCATTCCCAACAATACATTGCGGAAAGTTTGCCAATACATTTTCCAATTATTCATTTACCTGCTTCCCCTGCATTATATGGCTTCTCCTGACTGGTTAAGCCGTTTCCACAAACGATTGCGGATCAACAAGGCACAAACTAAAGGATAAATCACCAATAGCATGCAAACATGCAGGATGATTTTTAATGATACTTCCCGCAGAAAGATATCGAACATGGCATTTAAAGCATGGGTTAATGGCTCCAGATTCGAAATAACTCTTGCCGGCCATACCATTGATAATTCAGGCACCACCATGCCAGAAAATGACATCGCAATACTGACCAGCATTCCGATTAGTGAATAAGCCGTCAATGCATTACCGGTGAAAGTAAATAGTAGTAAACCGATACTTTGAGCCGCAATCACATAAAAGAATCCAACAACTGGCATATATATGGGATTACCTGCAACTTTGGCATCAGAAAATGCAACCAATGCTGCAATTTCTATCATCAACAACAACGTAAAAATCAGGGTATAAGGCGCAAGTTTTCCTAATAAAGCCGATATAAAAGATTTTGCGCTTAAGAGCTGTTTTCCCCTTGCCATTGTATAAATAGTGCAAGTCACGACGAAAAGCTGTAATAAATGGATGGTTGCAGCAAATTGCTGGAAATAGATATAACTGCCACTGGCATTGAACAAGCTGTCATAAGACATCGTCGCTTTAGCTAGTGGTGGAAGCTGACGACCCATTTCAGACGCAATGATCTTACGATATTTGGCATTTGTTTCTGCCATCAATCCGCCGAAGTCCTGAACGGAATAACGCCCTGCACCATAAAACAAGGCATTATAATAGATGCTCACTGTCGGCTGTTTACCACTCAACGCATCTTTTTCTAGATCGGGAGGGATATAGAGTAAAGAGTAATCCTTTGCACTGCCCAATCTCTCTAATGATTCTGTCAGACCATTATCATAGGTTTTGATATCAGCGTGAGGTGCCGCATTTAAGTTACGGATTAATGTGCGTGATAAGGTACTGTGATCATTATCCACGACTGAAACAGGCAGGTTTAGCAGCGTTCCTTCCGAAAAATTGGCACTAATTAAGATAAACAGCAACAGAGGAAACAGCCAACTTAGCCAGTGAAAAATCGGGCTACGGACTGCAACCACCAGCTCGCGGATAAACGCATGCTTAAAACTATGCCATTCAAGACTATGCCATTTAAGACCACGCCACACAGCTTTTCTGTTCATCAAGCTGCCGCCTTACTTATCCCAGTGCCATAATGCACTCATTCCCGGACGCAGCCCATCAACAGGTTGTAGTGGATATAAACGGACTTCAAATGTTCTCAGATCAAAGTCCCCTGTTGCACGAGTGGCCCGTTTTGTTGCGTAATCTCCCATTGGCGCGATATAACGGACTTCTGCCTCAATATTTTTATTATCCAAAGCCGGTACACACAATGTCACTTTGTCACCTTTACGGACTTTAGCCAGAATATCTTCGCGCAAATTATAAACAAAATAAGCTTCAGGGATACGTATTAGTGTTGCCAATGGGCTATTGGCATTGAAAAGTTGCCCGACCTCCGCCGGAAGTGGCCCAATTTCACCATCAACGGGAGCTTTTACCTGTAGATCATTACTCTGAATTTTTAATTCCCGTAATTTCTCTTCAGCTTCATTCAGTGCTGCCTGATATTGTTGCCGTAATTCTATACGATCTCCATTTTTCCCTGCATCCAGCTCCGCTTTTGCTGACAGCATTTTCTGGTAAGCAATATCACGCGCGTTTCGTGCGTTATCCAATTCACTGGCAGATGAATAACCTTTGCCTGAAATATTACTGAGTCGCTCAAATTCACGTTGAGCGTTTTTATATCCAAATTCAGCCTGTAAGTATGCCGCTTCCAAACTGCGAATATTTTCTTCTCGTGTTCCATGCAAAGATAAATTGAGTTTTGCTTTAGCCTGATCACGGGCGGCTTGAGCTGCGGCAACTTTTGCAGTCAGCTCAGGGCCATCAAGGCTTACTAATAGTTGGTCGGCTTTTACGTCGTCTCCTCTCCTAACGTGAAGCGCAATCACTCTTCCAGAGGCTTTAGATGCAATGATGACTTCAGGTGCTTCAACCTCTCCCTGCAACAATAAGTCCTGATGATGTGAGCGAAAAAGCACGGCCATTGCGGTCAGAAAGATAATCAGCAATATCGTGAAAAGTGTTCTTTTCTTCATTATGTTTTGTAAGCTCCAAGCATACTACCAGATCAAAATTCGTCAGCGATGACCAAATTAGTGTAGCTGTACCGATCTAGTGTGACACTATCTTCATAAATTCTTTTTAGAAATTCGTGCGCCTGATCATTGACAAAAATGAAATGCTTTATGTAACTACCTATCACATTATATACCCAATCAATTTCAAGTAGCAGTAAGACGGGAAATTAACACATTCCCTTTCCCTCAATTCAACTTGTTATCTGATTATTTTTATTTCTTAAAATCAATTCATCAATTAATATTTAATTATGAATTAGAAAGAAAGTGCTTTCTGAAACCACATTGTAGAATATTCGCCAATAAAAAATCAAAGATTAATAAAATGAAAATACAAATAAAAACCAATAATAATTAGCATAGAATATTTAACTATGAAAAATCCTATTATATTTAAAGTTATTTTTTCCCTTCCTCAGACAATCCCTGTTCACATAAGACATATAAATTGCAACATTATGTTTTAATTTACATAAATCTAAAAAACCATGTTTTAACCTAATGAGAAAATACGTATAAATCACCTGTTATTTTTTTATTCTCAGTCTTGTTTTTTATTTTCAATACCTGATATAGAAAGTCATGTTGACCACTAAATAGTTTTATGCTGGAATAAAAAATACATATACAAGATATGTCAGATCAATAATCCTTGCGTTAACACGTTAACAATTTTTTTGTTAACCAATTTATGATGTCTCAAATAAGGCAATACCATTTTGCCCCTCTTTTATTTCATCATCACCTGACGCTGTTACTACTACAGGTTTATTTTTATGCACAAAAAATTTGATAAGCCTCAGGCACAAAATCAGCAACACTGGCTGAAACGAGTAGCCTGGGTGAATATTATCGCCCAATTCGCGTTCCCACTCGCTGGCACATTTACTCCTATTATTGCCACGGCCGAAACGCATACGATTTCTCAACATTCCCCTCTGGCAATACCAACTGAGCCTTATATTCTGAAACCGGGAGAAACTATCCATACAATAGCTAAACGTTACGGTTTCACCATTAATCAACTTAAGGAAATAAATAAATTCCGTACTTTCAGCAAACCGTTTCCAGTACTTGGGGTTGGTGATGAAATTGATGTCCCCAAATCTCGCCCTAATAAATATTTACCATTCAATGACTTTTCATCAGAGCCATTTTCCAAAACCGATGATACAGAACGCAAGCTGGCTCATGCGGCTATCCGCGTCGGTGAGATACTGAACAGCAATAAAGCAAGCGACAGCGCAATAAATCAGATAAGCAACTTAGCGGTGTCAGAAGCCAATCAACAACTCCAGAGCTGGCTAGGATTTTACGGTACAGCGCGTGTACAAACTCATATTGATAAACGAGGTCGTCTGGATGGCAGTCAACTTGATATGTTGTTACCTCTGTATGACAGCAAAAGTAAAATGGACTTCACTCAATTTGGCCTACGCCGCATTGATAAACGCAACACCATCAATATCGGTATCGGACATCGTCAGTTTTTTGATAGCTGGATGCTAGGATACAACGCTTTTCTGGATCACGATTTTACCGGAGATAATACCCGGCTTGGCCTCGGCACAGAGTATGCTCGCGATTATCTGAGGCTAGGCATGAACGGCTATTTTCGCTTAAGTAACTGGAAAAAATCGCATTTTCTGAAAGATTACGATGAACGTCCTGCCAATGGATTCGATCTGAGAGTACAAGGCTATCTTCCCGCTTTGTCACAACTTGGCGGTAAGTTGGTATATGAACAATATTTTGGCGATGAAGTTGGGTTAATCAATAAAGATCACCGCCAAAAGAACCCCGCGGCCTTTACTGCCGGCATTAACTATACGCCTATCCCATTGCTGACTTTCGGTATTGACCGCAAACAAGAGATGTCTGGCAATAAAGACACTCAATTCAATATAGAACTGAACTATGACATCGGTACACCATGGTCAACACAGATTGATCCCGATGCCGTGATATTCAAACATACGCTACAAAGCGGTCGTTTTGATCTCGTTGATCGTAACAATCAAATTGTTTTGCAATTTCGTAAACGTGAAGTCATTAGTCTGACATTAGACAGACTGATTTCCGGCCATGCAGGTGAAATCAAACCTATTCATCTTAGAGTAAACAGCAAATATGGCCTGAAAACGATCCAATGGGAGGTTGGAAGCCTGCTTGCCAATGGAGGCAAGATCAAACAACAAAACAGTAATACCTATCTGCTGACCCTGCCGAAATATCATCGTCAAGGCAATAACACTTATACCATAGGTGCTATTGCCTACGATGAGCATGGCAATGCTTCCAAACGAGCAGAAACTCAGATTCAGGTACTACAAGCACAGGCAAGTGCCGATAAATCTACGTTCACCGCAAAAGACAGCGAACTGTCAGCAGATGGTCACTCCACCACCATCCTTAAATTGACACTAAAAGATGGGAACGGCAATCCAATTCCTGGTGCTGGCGAGGATATCAAACTCATGGGTAGTAAATTAGGCGGGGCCGGTAAAGATCCTCAGATTGGGCAAATAAAAGAAACTCAACCAGGGATCTATGAAGCGTTACTTACCGCTGGTGAAAAAATAGGTGTGCTGACTATTACACCTGAAGTGAAAAGCCTTGATATAAAGCCAATAGAGATCACCTTTTTTCACCCTGACAAACCAATTATTAAAGATCTCAGTATGTCAGGCAGATTAGAAATAGGACATATCCTCAATGCAACCTATACCTTCCATGCTAATAACGGCGAAAATGTGGACAAATCACGCTATGTGTGGGGGGATAAAGGGAATGTTGATATTACCAAAAGCAGTACTATCGTCGAATCGGGTAAGATCCCCGGTTATACATTGACACTGTCAGATGCAGGTAAAGTAAAAGCACTTGTTGTTCAGGCACAAAATGGGCTCCACATTACCGGGAATACCAAAGCGATTGATACCCGTATGGATCAAGAGCACGGTAACCATACCTATGATGGTACTGAAGGCGGAAAAGTCAAAGGGATTGCTGATCATCTGGTAGTCACCCTCAATACAGGGAAAGTTAAAAAAGGCGAAACAATTACCTTGAATATTAAAGCATTCAATCACGGACAGCCTGTAAAAAATGTCCCCATAGAAATGAAAGCAACCAAAGCACTAAACCGTCAGGAAGTCCCTCAGACAGTTACTGCGCTGATAGACAATGAATCAGGTCACTACCAAGGAGCAACGGGAGATGAGGGTAGTTTATCGCTCCCCATCACCGACCCAAATGGACTGGGCGTAAAAACGACCTTGCAAATAAAAGCCTATGGTGTCTCAAACCCGAAAACTGAAGATGTCATTTTTACTGTCGTGACCAGCCCTGATTCTAAGTACGCAAATTTTTGGGGACATATGGCTGAAACGGTGACAAATACAAACGGAGTCATTTTTGACCGACCTCTGCTACAAGCCGAGTTAGCAATGGGTATGAAAGGAATGACTACTTATACTGAAAATGGTGAGATTTGGCCACGTCGAGTCTATAAAGGCGCTGTATGGTATTGTAAAAAAATACATAAAAAATTACCGACAGCAGAAGACTTAGCCAGCCTGTACCAAGCACATCAACAAAATGCGATGCATGAGCTGTATGGCTGGCCACAATTCCGTTCTTACCGTTCTTCAACACCCGGAATAGATGAACACGGGAAAAATGCTCATTTCGCCGTGAATATAGATGATGGTACAGTTCATGTTATTAATGAGATAGTCACCGATTACGTTATCTGCACTGAATAATCCTATTCCTGTTTATTTCGTCAAAAAATCTTTAAGAAAATCCGTCCTTGCCGAAGAGGGCGGATATACCCATTGACGGCGTTAAATTCAAGCTTTGATAATGACCGCATAAATTTATTTATTGTTATCAAACACGCCGTGAAAAAATATGTATGAATTTAACCTCGTGTTACTACTGCTCCAGCAGATGTGTATCTATCTGGTGATTGCCTGGCTACTGAGTAAAACGCCTCTGTTCATTCCTTTACTGCAAGTGAGTGTTCGCTTACCTCATAAGCTCATGTGTTATGTCATTTTCTCCATCTTCTGCATCATGGGAACATATTTTGGTCTGCATGTTAATGATTCTATTGCTAATACCCGTGCTATTGGTGCTGTATTAGGTGGTTTCCTTGGCGGGCCAACAGTCGGAGCGATGGTAGGATTCACGGGAGGATTGCATCGCTATTCCCTTGGCGGAATGACCGCATTCAGTTGTATGGTATCCACCATTATAGAAGGCGTTATTGGCGGTCTTGTACACAGTTATTTAATGAAGCAAGGCAAGATCAATAAGTTACTTAACCTATGGACTGCGGCGATTGTGACATTCCTTGCCGAATGTGCTCAGATGGGGATTATTCTGCTGTTTACTAACCCTTTCAGTGAAGCATTTAATTTAGTGAAAAATATCGCCGCTCCTATGATCATCGCTAATAGTATCGGGGCAGCTATGTTTATCCGTATCTTACTGGACAGACGCGCCATATTCGAAAAATATACCAGTGCTTTTTCTGCCCAAGCCCTGAAAATCGCGGTATGCACCGAAGGGATATTACTTAAGGGATTTAATGAAGCTAACAGCATGCGTGTCGCAAAAGTTATCTATCAGGAATTGGAAATTGGGGCTGTCGCAATTACTGATCGGGAAAAATTATTGGCATTTATCGGCATTGGTTCCGACCATCATTTACCGGGAACGCCTATTGCTTCCGAGCAATCACATCGTGCGATAGCAAATAATGAGGTGGTCTACGCTGATGGTAATGAAACTCCCTATTGCTGCTCCCTTAGTCCTATTTGCAAGTTGGGTTCAGCACTGGTTATTCCTCTACGGGGAGAAAATCAGCAAGTGATCGGTACGATAAAATTGTATGAAGCCAAAAACCGTTTATTTAGTTCGATCAATCGAACATTAGGTGAAGGAATTGCCAGCTTGCTTTCTGCCCAAATCCTTGCGGGACAATATGAACGAAATAAGCAGTCTCTGTTACAATCAGAAGTAAAACTACTTCACGCGCAAGTGAATCCTCACTTTTTATTTAATGCCCTGAATACATTACAGGCGGTGATCCGACGCGATAGCCAGCAAGCGGGTCAGCTTGTGCAGTACCTTTCAACATTCTTTCGCAAGAATCTGAAGCGACCAGAAGAAATCGCCACACTACAAAATGAAATAGAGCATGTGAATGCTTACTTACAAATTGAAAAAGCGCGATTCTGCGAACGTCTCCAGATAACGATAGATATACCGGAGTCTCTGCGTTATGCCCAATTACCTGCATTTTCCCTGCAACCCATGGTCGAAAATGCAATTAAACATGGCACATCACAGTTACTGGATACCGGAAGAATTACGATTAGAGCCCATCAACAAACGAATCTGCTATTGGTAGAAATTGAAGATAATGCGGGGCTTTATTGCCCGAAAAAAATGGGGGATGGACTTGGAATGAGCCTGGTAGATAAGCGCCTGCGGCTTCGCTATGGTGAACATTATGGTGTGCGTGTTGATTACCAACCAGAAGAATTTACTCGTGTCATCTTATGCTTACCACTGGAAAAAGAGGCTGATAAGGCAGCGTAGGTATGAATGTATTAATTATTGATGATGAACCACTGGCCCGTGAAAATTTACGTTGCCTGTTAGAAGAGGAAACAGATATTCAGATCATCGGTGAATGTGCCAATGCAGTAGAAGCCATTGGCACCATTCATCGTCTGAAACCGGATGTGATTTTCCTTGATATTCAAATGCCTCGCATCACTGGGCTTGAAATGGTGGGTATGCTTGACCCTGAGCATCGCCCTTATATCGTTTTTCTTACCGCTTTTGATGAATATGCCATACAGGCATTTGAAGAACATGCGTTTGATTATCTGCTAAAGCCGCTGGAAAAAGAGCGACTGAGCAAGACATTACAACGACTTCGGTCGGGTTATCAAAAACAGAGTCTGGCAGATTTACACTCCGAAAATGAGCAACTGAAATATATTCCCTGCACAGGACACAGCCGGATATGGCTGATGCAACTGGATGATGTGCTGTATATCACCTCACGTTTGAGTGGTGTATATGTAATGAGTGCCAACGGACAGGAAGGTTTTACTGAATTGACCTTGCGCACTTTGGAAACCCGTACGCCTCTGACTCGCTGCCATCGGCAGTATCTTGTCAATATGGCCCATTTACGGGAGATTGTTTTTGGGGAAAACAGCCAGGCGGAATTGGTATTGCGCAATGATGAACGTATTCCTGTCAGCCGCCGTTATTTAAAGCCTCTCAAAGAAGAACTGGGGTTAATTTAATCATTTTTTAGAAATAATTCTGTACTCTCTATCATTAAGCCAAAAATAAAATAAGGAAATGTATGGCCGATCTCTATCTAAGGATCAAAACCAACCAAATGATCCTGAAAAATCTCAGTAATCAAAAAGAACTGAGTATTACAGGAAATTTCAGTACTTCCCGCTTATTGGTTGGTGATTTTTATAATGCAGAGCAGCAATTGCATTTGCTGCTTAAGCAACATGGCCTCATCCGATTCATTGACAGATTCTTCGGACGCAAACATCGGGTACTTATCCATCCATTAGAGCAATCCGAAGGCGGTCTTTGTTCCGTCGAAGAACGTGTGCTATTAGAAGTGGCCTATAGTGGCTCTCGATCCAGAATGAAAAAAATGGTTATTCATCAAGGTGAGCACTTGCTTTCAGATTTAGAAATCAAAGAAATACTGAGACTTAATACACAAGCTGTGAGTTAAGAAATCATCTGATTTTTGATTTAAAAAACAGCAATAAAAAGCAGTCTATAACGAGTGGTTTCGGTTCACGTTCAGAAAGTACTTCATACAGCCAGAAAATTGGCTACGAAAATGAGAATATTGAAAACATAAAAAAGCCCTTTCTTTTATAAAGAGAAAGGGCTTATTTCAATTCAATATTTCAGCGTGTTATTGCTAACACGAAACAATAATCAATGGTGTATTAAACGTTACCATTGCTTTGTTGCTGACGACGACGTTGTGCACCACCGTTGAAATCGTCATTATTGCGACCACGGAAAGAACCACGCTCACCGCCACCACGACGTTCATTGTTAAAACGACGACCACCGCCGTTACCAAAACCGTCACGATCACGACGTGGACCATTGCCACCATTACCATTACTGTTGCGACCACCACCACGACGCTCACGACGTTCAAATGGCTGTGCATCGCCTAACAACTGCATGTTCATTGGTTTGTTCAGGATACGTGTACGGGTAAAGTGAGTCAGTAACTCCCCTGGCATCCCTTTTGGCAACTCAATTGTGGAGTGCGTTGCGAACAGTTTGATATTACCGATGTAACGGCTGCTGATATCACCTTCGTTAGCAATAGCACCCACAATGTGGCGTACTTCAACACCATCATCACGACCCACTTCAATGCGGTACAGTTCCATATCGCCAACATCACGGCGCTCACGACGAGGACGGTCACCCCTGTCGCCTTTATCACCTCTGTCACGCTCACCAAAGCCATTACCATTACGGCGACGGTCATCACGATCATTGAATTCACGGCGAGGACGACGAACCGGATCTGGTGGCAGGATCAATGAACGTTCACCTTGTGCCATTTTCAGCAATGCCGCAGCTAATGTTTCCATATCCAACTCGTCACTGGTGCCCAATTTAGACAACAGAGCACGATATTGATCCAGATCGCTGCTTTCCAACTGCTGCTGAACGTTAGCAGCAAATTTTTCCAGACGGCGCTGGCTCAGAAGTTCAGCATTCGGCAGCTCTACTTCCGGGATTGTCAACTTCATAGTGCGTTCAATGTTACGCAGCAAGCGGCGTTCACGGTTTTCAACAAACAGCAGCGCACGACCGGCACGACCAGCACGACCGGTACGGCCGATACGGTGTACATATGACTCAGCATCCATCGGAATATCATAGTTAACAACCAGACTGATACGGTCAACATCCAAACCACGGGCAGCAACATCTGTTGCGATCAGAATATCCAAACGGCCATCTTTTAAACGCTCCAGAGTCTGTTCACGCAGAGCCTGATTCATATCACCATTCAGTGCCGCAGAGTTATAACCGTTACGCTCAAGCGCTTCTGCCACTTCCAGAGTCGCATTCTTGGTACGGACGAAAATAATCGCCGCATCAAAATCTTCTGCTTCAAGGAAACGTACCAGTGCTTCATTTTTACGCATACCGTAAACAGACCAATAGCTCTGGCTGATATCCGGACGGTTGGTTACACTGGTCTGAATGCGAACTTCCTGTGGCTCGTTCATGAAACGACGAGTGATACGACGAATCGCTTCAGGCATAGTCGCTGAGAACAATGCAGTCTGATGTTCTGCCGGGATCTGACTCATGATGTTTTCAACATCTTCAATAAAGCCCATACGCAGCATTTCGTCAGCTTCGTCCAGCACCAGACCTCTCAGGTTGGACAGATCCAACGTACCACGCTTCAGGTGATCCAGCAGACGACCCGGTGTTCCCACTACAACTTGTGGCCCCTGGCGCAAAGCACGCAATTGAACGTCATAACGCTGTCCACCATAGAGCGCGACAACATTCACACTACGCATATGTTTGGAAAAATCTGAACATGCTTCAGCAACCTGTACCGCCAGTTCACGGGTCGGTGCTAACACAAGGATCTGTGGAGCTCTAAGCTCAGCATCAATATTATGCAGTAAAGGCAAGCTGAAAGCCGCAGTTTTACCACTACCAGTCTGCGCCATACCCAACACGTCACGACCATTTAACAGGTGAGGAATACATTGCTGTTGAATTGGTGAGGGCTTCTCATAGCCCATGTCTTGCAGTGCAGAAAGAATAGGTGCTGATAATCCTAAATCAGCAAAAGAGATTTCAGTCTCAGTGGTCATGTAATGGTGCCTCATTGATCGTGGCGGCCAGTCTACATAACACAGTGAAAAGAATTTCTGTCATTTTCATTTAAAATGTGAACTGGCTCAAATTATGTTATAAAACGAACAAACAAATCCCCACCTCTTATAGATGTGGACTTAAAAATCTGTCGTGAAAATGTTCGTCAGCTATTGTTGGTTCGATTCTGATAGGTCATCTTGTCTTTGGCCTAGCAGCGCCAATTCCAACAATGCATAGCGGTGCTCAACAAAGTTATGGACATTATTAGCTACCGTCAGCTTGAATAACGCAACCGCGCTATCCTCATCCCCCAGACTTAGGTAATGCTTACCTAAATAGAAGTCAGTTTCACTGAGATGCTCAGCGAGCGAAGTGTTATCTGTCGAACCTTGTTTCAGGCGTTTCATCAGTGTCTTCTCACTGATCTTACCTAAATAGAATTCAACAATATTCCAGCCCCATAGCCCCCGGTTCGTTTTGTCAAAGCGATGCGACAAATTAGTCATTGCAACCTTCGGATCGATTTTCTCTTCCACAAGGTACAACCACAACGAACGGAAGGGATCATTTGGATCGTCTTGATAAAACGCCTGCAGATCATCCTGCGCTAAACGATAACGGCCACCGTAATACAGTGCAATTCCGCGATTCATTCGCGCGTAGTTGTAAGTTGGATCAAGCTCTAAAACAGAATCAAACGCTTCATAGGCAGCATCAAAATTGCCTGCCTGCGTAAAATAAATCCCCAAGTAATTAAAAATCTCAGGAATATCAGGACGGATAGACAAAGCAACTGAAAAATCATTCTGTGCCAATGCCCTCAGCCCGAGGCTATCATACAGCACACCTCTTTCATATAAAAGCTGTGCATACTCATCTTCCTTAAGAGAGCGGCTCGCAAGTATTTGTTCCATGCGCGCCAAAATAACCTCTTGTTGCAATGTTGGTTGAAGTGGAATAGCAAAAACTTCATTTTTACGCCACTCAGTGCTGCCACATCCTATAAGGAGAAAAATAGCTGCAACGTAATACCAGCGCAGAAAAGAATTCATTTCCCACTCCCGAAGTCAGACATTAATCAGAATGCCCTGTTACTCCACCCACGGTTGTTCCACCCACATTGTATATTTCAGGCATCCCGCCAGAAATTAACTGCCTTCCTTTATCTTTCAAATTGTCCTTTGTTGGCGACAATGCGAAATCTATTGGAGATAAACGGCGCCCTTTTTACAGGACACCGTTCTTTACGTCAAATTTATTCTACTGATGATTCCGGTGATTGTGATGTTTCATCGATAATATTCAGCATAGTATTAGCTACTGCTTCTTTCATGCTCAGGCGGATACGACCCTGACGGTCAATTTCCAGCACCTTGACAGGAACTTCCTGACCAATCTGCAAATAGTCAGTGACTTTCTCTACACGTTTGTCTGCGATCTGAGAAATGTGTACTAATCCTTCTTTACCACCGCCAATCGCAACAAATGCGCCAAAGTCAACAATACGAGTAACTTTACCAGTATAAATACGGCCAACTTCAACTTCAGCAGTAATCTCTTCAATACGGCTGATAGCATGACGCGCTTTTTCACCATCAGTCGCTGCTATCTTCACTGTACCGTCATCTTCGATTTCAATAGTTGTGCCTGTTTCTTCAGTCAGAGCACGGATCACGGAACCACCTTTACCAATCACGTCTTTGATCTTATCTGGATTTATCTTGATGGTGTGAATACGTGGCGCAAATTCAGAGATATCATTACGTGGACTCTGGATTGCCTGCTCCATTACGTTCAGTATATGTAAACGAGCACCTTTGGCCTGATTCAAAGCAATTTGCATGATTTCACGGGTGATACCTTCAATTTTGATGTCCATCTGCAATGCGCTGACACCATCACGGCTACCCGCAACTTTAAAGTCCATATCACCCAGATGATCTTCATCACCCAGAATGTCAGAAAGAACCACAAAGTTATCGCCTTCTTTCACCAGTCCCATGGCGATACCTGCAACTGCGGCCTTAATCGGTACACCTGCATCCATCAGTGCCAATGAAGCACCACAGACGGAAGCCATAGAAGAGGAACCATTGGATTCAGTAATTTCAGAAACCACACGAACGGTATATGGAAACTCGTTGATGCTAGGCATTACCGCCAGAACACCACGTTTCGCCAAACGACCGTGACCAATTTCACGACGTTTTGGCGAACCAACCATACCCGTTTCACCAACAGAGTATGGAGGGAAGTTGTAATGGAACAGGAAGCGATCTGTGTATTCTCCCATCAGTTCGTCGATCACCTGAGCATCACGTTCAGTACCCAATGTTGCTGTAACCAGTGCCTGAGTTTCACCACGGGTAAACAGAGATGAACCGTGAGTACGTGGCAATACGCCAGTACGAACGTCCAGTGCACGAACCATATCTTTTTCACGACCATCAATGCGAGGCTCGCCACGCAGGACACGGCCACGAACGACGTTTTTCTCCAGAACAGACAATACTTCAAGCACTTCTGTCTCTTCCAGTTCAACACCTTTTTCTGCTGCTTCTGCCAAAATGATAGCAGAAACTTCTTCTTTGATAGTATCAACCTGAGCGTAACGCTCCTGTTTTTCAGTAATGCGGTAAGCATCACCCAAACGGCTTTCTGCCAACTCAGCAACGCGATCATGCAGAGATTGGTTGACAGTCTCTGGTGTCCAATCCCACTTCTCTTTACCCGCTTCAGCAGCCAGTGCATTGATATTATCAATCACAATCTGCTGTTGTTCATGGCCGAACACCACCGCACCCAACATCTGCTCTTCTGTCAGCAGATCCGCTTCGGATTCAACCATCAGTACAGCGCTTTCAGTACCTGCAACAACCAAATCCAAGCGACTGTTTTTCAGCTCATCGCTGGTTGGGTTCAATACATACTGATCATTGATATAACCAACGCGCGCTGCACCAATTGGGCCATTGAATGGAATGCCAGACAATGCCAACGCCGCAGAAGAACCGATCATAGCAACGATGTCCGGGTGAACCTGTGGGTTTACGGAAACAACGGTTGCAATGATTTGAACTTCGTTCAGGAAACCTTCCGGAAACAGTGGGCGCAATGGACGGTCGATAAGACGGGCAACAAGGGTTTCACCTTCACCCGGACGGCCTTCACGACGGAAAAAACTGCCAGGAATACGGCCAGCAGCATATGTACGTTCTTGATAGTTAACAGTCAGTGGGAAAAAATCCTGACCTGGTTTCACTTTTTTCTGACCAACAACGGTAACAAATACCGCAGTGTCATCCATATTTACCATAACAGCCGCTGTCGCTTGACGAGCCATCATGCCTGTTTCAATGGTCACCGTGTGCTGACCATACTGGAATTTACGAACAATCGGATTCAGCAAAATAATATTCCTTCGTTAGTGTTGCTGCCTTTTAACTATCAGCAACAATGGATATTCTCTTCATTGCTACACCCTCACGACTAATGACAGCGCTTAATCCCCTTTGTCTTTCAAGTGCAACTTTGTTAGCCGCGCTATATCTTAGCATCTACCGGGTATATCCTTTTAAGTACTCTCATTAGCCGCGCGAGTCACTGTAGCTGAAGAGGTTCAAATATTTCAGAAACGGAATTTAAGTTTCTTAAATTCTACTTTCTAGAAGAAAAGGGGCCCGATAGGCCCCTTTCCACTGAAACTCATCAATTAGCGACGCAGTCCCAGACGCTCAATCAGCGCGGTGTAACGTGCCAGATCTTTACGCTTCAGGTAGTTCAGTTGATTACGACGCTGTGCAACCATACGCAGCAGACCACGACGGCTGTGGTGATCTTTTTTATGCTCTGCAAAGTGACCTTGCAGATGGTTGATTTGTGCAGTCAGCAGGGCAATCTGAACTTCGCTAGAACCACTGTCGTTAGCGCCACGGCCAAACTCAGCAATAATCTGCGCTTTTGCTTCAGTACTTAGAGACATAGTATAACTCCAAATAATAGATTATGAATGACGAGTGCCGATCTCTAATTCAGCCACTCATATACAGGCGCATTATTCTACGCTGCAAATAGGTGAAGCGCAAGATAACCCCATAAATGCTTACTTTTGATATAATTCAACCATCATTCGGTTTTTACTATCATAAGTTTTAACTAACATTATCTTCCACTACCAAACGACGCGGAGCCACTAAGCCATCATCATCAATCACGGCAATACCGATGAATTTGTTTTCATCTCCTTCGGTAATACGTACCCACTCACCAGATGGTAAACGGTGCTGGCTACGAACAGGCTGTCCCTGCTTAAAATAAGCAGCAACAACAGATGTCAGATGAATTACAGGGAAATGCACAACTGCCGTATCCATCGGTAACAGTAATGGGTCGAGCAATTCTCCTGTTTCAATCTGTTGTCTTTCCGCCTGTTCTTTTAACTCATATAACTGTTCCAATGTCACCATTCTATGATTAGGATAATTGGCAACCTGCAAACGACGCAGATAAATCACATGGGCACCACAACCCAACAACTCTCCTAAATCGTCAATGATAGTACGGATATAAGTCCCTTTGGAACAGTGGATTTCCAGCTCCAGTTCATCACCTTCCCAGCGAATGAACTGCAATTCATAAACAGTAATTGGACGCGCTTCCCGCTCAACTTCAATGCCCTGACGAGCATATTCATACAGCGGTTTTCCCTGATGTTTTAATGCAGAGTACATGGAAGGAACCTGCATGGTATCACCACGGAATGTTTCCAATGCCTCATCAAGCTGAGCCAGAGTCACCTGAACTTCACGTTCACAAATGATTTTTCCATGAGAATCGGAAGTATCAGTGCGCTGTCCTAAACGGGCAATGACTCTATAGCGTTTGTCAGAATCCAGCAAAAACTGAGAAAACTTGGTCGCTTCACCCAGACAAATCGGCAACATTCCAGTTGCCAGCGGATCTAACGCACCTGTATGACCTGCTTTGCTGGCATTAAAGACCCGCCTTACTTTCTGTAAAGCATCATTGGAGGAAATATCCTGCGGCTTGTCCAGCAACAGTACGCCGTGTATCGCACGACCCCGACGACGCCCCATTACTTTTCCTCGTTATGATCCGCAGAAGCACGACGCTGCTCATCATTTTTTACGACATTAGTCACCAAATTTGACATACGCATCCCCTCTATCAAAGAACTGTCGTAAGAAAACGTCAGTTCAGGAATAATACGCAGACGCATCGCTTTGCCCAGTAAAGAACGAATAAATCCAGAGGCTTCATTCAATGCCTTAATACCCTCTTGAACCTTATCTGAATCATGTTCTTCTACTAACACATTAAGAAAAGTCACAAATATTTTGGCATAAGCCAGATCGCGGGAAACCTCAACACCAGAAACAGTGGCCATACCGATACGGGGATCTTTGACTTCACGCTGTAAAATGATGGCAATCTCTTTTTGCATTTCTTGTGCAACGCGCTGAGTACGACTGAATTCTCTTGCCATTGTTTTATCTCCTGACATTTTGGGGGGCATTAAGCCCCCCAAGAATGGATGAATCTATACCCGTCTTTCAAGCTACTACCTGAAATCTATTGGGTAATTGTGGTTTTTTAATCGATGGAGCGTTTAATTTCAACAACTTCGAAGACTTCTATCATATCGCCAACACGGACATCATTGTAGTTCTTCACACCAATACCACATTCCATGCCATTACGAACTTCGTTAACGTCATCCTTAAAGCGACGCAAGGATTCCAGTTCACCTTCGTAGATAACCACGTTATCACGCAGAACACGGATTGGATTATTACGTTTAATGGTACCTTCTGTCACCATACAGCCAGCAATTGCACCAAATTTCGGTGACTTAAAGACATCACGGACCTCTGCCAGCCCCATGATTTGCTGTTTGTATTCTGGAGCCAACATACCGCTCATTGCCTGTTTGATTTCATCAATCAAGCTATAGATAACGGAGTAATAACGCAGATCAACACTTTCGTTTTCAATGATACGACGTGCAGAAGCATCAGCACGGACGTTGAAGCCCAAAATGATTGCGTTGGATGCTGCCGCAAGCGTTGCGTCAGTTTCAGTGATACCACCCACACCGGAACCGATAATTTTCACTTTCACTTCGTCAGTAGACAACTTCATCAGTGAATCACAAATCGCTTCGCACGTACCCTGAACGTCGGTTTTCAGGACGATGTTCAGTTCAGATACTTTACCTTCTTCCATGTTAGCAAACATGTTTTCCAGTTTAGATTTCTGCTGACGAGCCAGTTTCACTTCACGGAATTTGCCTTGACGGTACAATGCCACTTCACGGGCTTTCTTCTCATCTCGTACAACAGTTGCTTCATCACCCGCAGATGGCACGTTGGACAGACCAAGTATTTCCACTGGCATAGATGGGCCGGCAGACATGACTTCCTGACCAAGTTCGTTACGCATCGCACGGATACGGCCATATTCGAAGCCGCACAGAACGATATCACCTTTGTTCAGAGTACCGGACTGCACCAGAATGGTTGCAACAGGACCGCGGCCTTTATCCAGGAAGGATTCAATGACCACACCATTTGCCATACCAGTACGAACCGCATTCAGCTCCAGAACTTCAGCTTGCAGCAAGATAGCTTCCAGCAATTCATCAATACCAATACCTGCTTTAGCAGATACATTGATAAACTGGTTTTCACCGCCCCAATCTTCCGGAATAATGCCGTACTGCGACAGTTCATTCTTCACGCGATCCGGATCAGCTTCTGGTTTATCAATTTTATTAACCGCAACAACTACCGGCACACTAGCTGCTTTGGCGTGCTGGATAGCTTCAATAGTCTGAGGCATCACACCATCATCCGCAGCGACAACCAGAACAACAATGTCGGTTGCTTTAGCACCACGAGCACGCATGGAGGTAAATGCAGCATGGCCTGGAGTATCCAGGAAGGTGATCATGCCTTTTTCAGTTTTCACATGATATGCACCGATATGCTGTGTAATACCGCCCGCTTCACCGGAAGCCACTTTGGTTGAACGGATATAATCCAACAAAGAGGTTTTACCATGGTCAACGTGACCCATGATGGTAACCACAGGCGCACGGGGCTCAGCCTGAGTTTCACCAGTGTCACGATCGCTCATCAGCGCTTCTTCTAGCTCGTTCTCACGACGCAGAATAACTTTGTGCCCCATTTCTTCGGCAACCAGTTGAGCTGTTTCCTGATCGATAACCTGGTTAATGGTCGCCATTGCCCCCATCTTCATCATGGTTTTGATGACCTGGGAGCCTTTAACAGCCATCTTATTAGCCAGTTCAGCAACGGTAATGGTTTCACCAATTACTACATCACGGTTAACGACTGCTACAGGTTTGGTAAAGCTCTGCTGCAAAGCAGAGGTTTTGCGCTGTTTGCCTTTGGTACGGCCGACTGCACGTGCTTCTTCACGATCAGCTTTCGATTCAGAATGTTTATTATTCTTCTTCTGGCGGGAGGATTTGCCGCCACGGCTGCGGGCACGGCGATCGCCTTCAACTTTAGCGTCATTCTCATCTTCCGCATCACGGGCATGACGGGAAGTGGTTACATGATAGTCATTGCTGTCATTAAGATCAGAGTCGTCAGACCATTTATCCTGATTTTCTTCTGCCATGCGGCGAGCTTCTTCTGCTACCCGTCTTGCTTCCGCTTCAACTTTACGACGCATCTCTTCTTCAGCTTTGCGTTTTAAATTTGCTGCTTCAGCTTCACGACGCGCTTTTTCAGTTTGCGCTGCTGGCTCAGTTTGCACTGGTTTCGATTTCTTTTCGGTATGTTGCTTAGTCACTTTTTCTTTTTCCGCTGCCTCACGCTGAGCCTTTTCAGCCTCTTCACGTTTGGCTTTTTCTTCTGCTTCACGTTGAGCTTGCTTTTCTGCTTCGCGTTTTGCCTGTTCTTCCGCGTTACGTTTCGCTTGCTCTTCCGCGAGTTTCTTCGCTTCAGCTTCAAGCCGCGCCTTTTCTTCTGCCTCGCGCCGAGCCTGCTCTTCCGCTTCACGCTTCGCCTGTTCTTCCGCTTTAGCTTGTTCAATCGCGTCACGGTTCACATATGTGCGTTTTTTACGGACTTCAATCGCTACCGATTTACTTTTGCCACCGGTGCCAGGGACGTTCAGTGTACTGCGCGTTTTACGCTGTAGTGTTAATTTACCTGGCTGACCGCCAGTACCGCCTTGTTCGCGGTTCAGGTGGGCCAGCAAAGCTTCTTTTTCTTTCTGGGAAACAGAGTCAGTTGCGGTTTTCTGAATGCCAGCATCAGCGAATTGCTGGATCAGGCGTTCAACCGATGTCTGGATCTCTTCTGCCAGTAATTTTACGGTTACCTCTGTCATTCTGTTCCTTCCTGCTACAGTTTATTTATGCATCATCGCCAAACCAACAGATATTACGGGCTGCCATAATGAGTTCTCCTGCTTTCTCATCATTCAGTCCTTCGATATCAGATAAGTCGTCGATACCCTGCTCGGCAAGATCTTCCAGAGTGCAGATGCCACGGGCAGCCAGGTTAAACGCCAAAGTACGCTCCATGCCAGGCAGATCCAGTAAATCTTTGGCTGGTTGCTGATCACCAAGACTCTCTTTCTGAGCCAGTTCCAGCGTCGTCAAGGCCGCTTTTGCACGTTCACGGAGAACTTCAACGGTTTCCTCATCAAGGCCTTCCACTGCCAGAAGTTCATTGATTGGCACATAAGCCAACTCTTCCAGTGTGGAGAAACCTTCTTCGACCAATACAGTGGCGAAATCTTCATCAATGTCGAGGTGCTTAGTAAATGTATCAATAGAAGCATGAGCTTCTGCCTGATGTTTCGCTTGCAGCTCTTCCGCAGTCATGACATTCAATTCCCACTTGTCATCACCACGATGTTTTTTCAGCAATTGTGCCGCCAGACGGACGTTTTGTCCATTACGACCAATCGCCTGAGCAAGATTGCTGTTTTCCACGGCAACATCCATCGTACAGTTATCTTCATCAACAACGATAGATGCAACATCCGCCGGAGCCATTGCATTAATAACAAATTGCGCAGGATTGTCATCCCACAATACGATATCAATTCGTTCGCCACCCAACTCACTGGAAACGGCCTGTACCCTTGCACCACGCATACCTACGCAAGCACCGACCGGATCGATACGCTTGTCATTAGTTTTCACCGCGATTTTGGCTCGGGAACCCGGATCACGGGCAGCAGCTTTGATTTCAATAATTTCTTCACCAATTTCCGGTACTTCGATGCGGAACAATTCAACCAGCATCTCTGGACGAGAACGGCTAATGAAAAGCTGTGCGCCACGTGCCTCTGGACGCACATCATACAAGACACCACGCACGCGGTCACCCGGACGGAAGTTTTCACGTGGCAGCATGTCTTCACGCAAAATAACCGCTTCAGCATTATTACCCAAATCAAGCGTAATATTATCACGATTTACTTTTTTGACCTGACCAGTCACGATCTCACCCTGCTGTTCGCGGAACTGATCGACAACCATTGCACGTTCAGCCTCACGTACTTTCTGCACGATAACCTGTTTTGCAGTCTGAGTTGTAATACGGTCAAAAGTTACTGATTCAATTTGATCTTCAATATAACCACCCAGTTCAATTTCTGGGTCTTCAAATTTTGCAGCTTCCAATGTGATTTCACGCGTCGGCAGAGTGACTTCTTCAACAGCTAACCAACGGCGGAAGGTATCAAAATCACCGGATTTACGATCGATGCAAACACGGACATCGATTTCCTGCTCATATTTTTTCTTGGTGGCTGTCGCCAATGCAATCTCTAATGCTTCGAAGATTTTTTCACGAGGGAGAGATTTTTCATTAGAAACCGCTTCCACAACAGCCAGAATTTCTTTATTCATCCTAGTTGCCTCATCTGAACTTTAAAAGTGGGGTACCAGATTCGCTTTCTGGATGTTGCTCAGTGCGAACACTTCGTCTTTTCCATCCACCGTAACCGTAATCATTTCACCATCAACAGCTTTGATAATTCCTCGCCATTTACGACGGTTTTGCATTGCCATGCGTAACATCAAGCTGACTTCTTCCCCCATGAAACTCTGGTAGTGTTCAGCCTTAAACAGTGGACGATCTAGCCCCGGTGAAGATATTTCCAGGTTATAAAGCCCTGAGATCGGATCTTCGACATCGAGTACTGCACTGACCTGATGGCTAACATCAGCACAATCATCAACAGTGATACCCTCCTCACTATCGATATAGACCCGCAGTGTCGATACACGTGCGCGAATAAACTCCAGGCCCACTAATTCAAAACCTAAAGCTTCAACTGGTGCTGAAATCATCGCTGTTAATTTTTGCTCTAATGTGGACAAGCCCACCCCCAAGACATAAAAAAAGGGCTATATTAGCCCAGTAGTTCTGCTGTCAAATAACAAAAAACCCCGAAAACCGGGGCTTTATGCAACTGGACCCTATTTACTGCCAGTGGTCTCAACCAACTTCTTTTATACCTCTCAAAGCTATACCTCTGGAAGCAACCTGTCAAATCAGGATTGATACCCTAGGCTGCTAAATCATAACTATTTGAAAGGGTATATGTTGTTAAGAAGTGGTTGCGGGAGCCGGATTTGAACCGACGACCTTCGGGTTATGAGCCCGACGAGCTACCATGCTGCTCCATCCCGCGTTCGAAAACGTGGCAAATCTTACGCTGATAACACTAAAAACGCAAGTTTCTAGATTAATGGTGCCGAGGACGGGACTTGAACCCGTACGCCCGTTGTTTAGGCACTACCACCTCAAGGTAGCGTGTATACCAATTTCACCACCTCGGCACTGATTGTAGAACTGTTATCTTAATCTGTTAAGATACCAACTGTTTAAATTAACAACCCTACTTCAATTCTTTTTCTGACTATTTCTTTTTACCGAAAACTTTCTATCAAGAGTTACTGTGGGATATCACTATTCGGTTTAGTCGGCTTTGCTGGCACTACTGGAACTTCTGTTTGTTTCTCAACTTGTGCAGGTTCAGCAATATTTTCCCACTTACCGCTTGAACCAGTTCTGTTACTGGTCATATTACCCAGAACCAAACTAATAACAAAAAACAGTGTTGCAAAAACTGCTGTCATACGGGTCATAAAATTCGCAGAACCCGATGAACCAAATATTGTTGCAGACGCACCCGCACCAAAGGAAGCACCCATATCAGCACCTTTCCCCTGCTGCAGCAGAACCAGAGCGATGAGCCCGATACCGACCAGCAAGAATATACCTAAAAGAGCTTCATACATATGTTGTACCCGTTTCCTCGTGGGATTTGCCATAACTTTGGTAACGTCATAACTCTGGTAACGTTATACTGCATCACCCGCTCAAAATTAAAAAAATTAACTTATTGAGCGGGTGTGAATACTAACCAAAGCGTTTCAGACAAGCAAGGTTAATTTCAAATACTGATGCTGATCGAAGAAAAAAACAGCAAATCAGGCTATTTTTTCACAACATCTGCGATACGATGTGCCAGTGTCGTAACCTGTTCCTCATCTTCACCTTCTACCATCACACGGATTAGTGGCTCCGTGCCCGATTTGCGTAACAGTACCCGACCACGACCATCTAACTCAGCTTCAACTTCTTTAACAACTTCGAGTACTCGTTCTGATTGCAAAGGATCGTTATCACCACTAAAACGAACATTGACCAGCACTTGGGGCAACAATTTCATGCCACTACATAGATCATGCAGACTCATATTGTTGCGCACCATAGCACTCAATACCTGCAAACCAGCAACGATACCATCACCTGTTGTGGTTTTATCCAGTAATATGACATGGCCTGAATTTTCTGCGCCTAAACGCCAGCCTTTTTCTTGCAACGTCTCCAGTACATAGCGGTCACCGACTTTGGCACGTTCAAATGGAATACCAAGCTGTTTCAACGCCAACTCCAATCCCATATTGCTCATCAACGTTCCCACTGCTCCACCGCGCAGTTGCCCTTGTCGCAATGCTTCACGTGCGATGATGTAAAGTATCTGGTCTCCATCCACTTTCTGACCTAAATGATCAACCATGATTATCCGATCACCATCGCCATCAAATGCCAAACCGACATTTGCCTGCTCTTCCAAAACCCGTTTCTGTAATAGCCGGACATCTGTCGCACCGCATTCTTCATTGATATTGATGCCATTGGGCTCACAACCAATGGTTATCACATCGGCGCCCAACTCTCTGAGAACATTCGGTGCGATATGGTAGGTAGCACCATTAGCACAATCCAATACAATTTTTAATCCATTTAGACTTTGTTCACTAGGGAATGTGCCTTTACAGAATTCGATATAACGGCCTGCCGCATCAACGATACGATTAGCACGCCCTAATTCAGCGGATTCTACGCAAGTCAGCGGCTTCTCCATTTCGGCTTCAATGGCTTCTTCCACATCATCAGGAAGTTTAGTGCCATCAATGGAAAAGAATTTAATACCGTTGTCGTAGTAAGGATTATGGGAAGCAGAAATAACGATTCCCGCTTCAGCGCGGAAAGTACGAGTCAGGTATGCTACGGCTGGCGTCGGCATCGGGCCAGTAAACGATGCTGATAGTCCCGCGGCTGCCAATCCCGCTTCCAAAGCAGATTCCAACATGTAGCCGGAAATGCGGGTATCTTTACCAATAATAATTTTGCGAGAACCATGACGCGCCAGTACCTTACCCGCGGCCCAACCAAGTTTTAAAACAAAATCAGGGGTAATCGGACTATTACCGACTTTGCCACGGATTCCATCAGTACCAAAATATTTACGGCTACTCATAAATTTCTTTCTTCCTTTGCTGAACGTATTCTTTGTTCACAATCTGTGTCTTGCTGATAATTTTTCCGGGAGGTCTCTACTGACGAACAATCGTCTTCTCTGACAAGGTTGCCTGAACAATCTGCATTGCCTGCACCGTTTCTTTTACATCATGCACGCGAATAATATGAGCTCCCTGCATAGCCGCAATGACAGCACAAGCAACACTTCCCGTTACTCTCTCCTGTGGTGGAACATGAAGTAACTGACCAATCATAGACTTACGTGACATACCAGCCAGAATCGGCAAGCCAAGATGGTGGAGCTCTTTCAAATGAGCCAATAGTTGATAATTATGTGATAAATTCTTACCAAAACCGAATCCCGGATCTATCATCAGCTTGTTTCTTTTAATGCCTGCCGCAACACAGCGTTCAATCTGCTCTTCTAGGTACGTTTTGACTTCTGCCACAACATCTTCGTAGTGGGGCTCTACCTGCATTGTTCGGGGTTGTCCCTGCATGTGCATTAAACAAACTGGTAACTCTGCTTTTACGGCCACCTCTAGTGCACCCGGCTCCTGCAATGAACGGATGTCATTAATGATATGAGCCCCTGCTTTGGCAGTTTCCTGCATTACGATAGCTTTTGACGTATCAACAGAGATCCACACCTTAAAACGCTGTGCCAAGGATTCTATTACAGGTACAACGCGATCTAGTTCTTCCTGTTCACTGACATCATCAGCACCGGGACGCGTCGATTCGCCACCAACATCAATAATAGTGGCTCCTTCTTCAATCATTCTGGCAGCATGTTGTAGTGCCGCATTAAGGGTACTGTGAGTACCACCATCTGAAAAGGAATCAGGGGTAACATTCAGAATTCCCATGACTTGCGGATGGGAAAAGTCAAGAATGCTGCCTCTGGAAGTCAGTTTCATCGCTAGGGGGCCTTAATGTTAAAAACCCCAGGACAAACCTAGGGTTTAGTAAGTACGGTCTGTCAAAACCAGAGGCAACCTTCTATCAATGATCGCCCTTGGTTTGAATAGATTATGCAGTTGGATTACCATCCGCAGGTTTCGTGGCTTGCTGCTGAGACGATGTATTCTGACGATTATTACTGCTATTACCGCCATTATCGTTATCGCCTTCCCAACCCGCCGGTGGACGGACTGTAGTACGGTTCATCAGGTCATCAATCTGAGGCGCATCAATGGTTTCGTACTTCATCAAAGCATCTTTCATTGAATGCAAGATATCCAGATTATCCATCAGAATCTGACGTGCACGCTGATAGTTACGATCAATGATAACTTTCACTTCTTGATCAATTAAACGTGCAGTATCTTCCGACATGTGTTTTGCCTTAGCCACAGAACGGCCAAGGAAAACTTCGCCTTCTTCTTCCGCATACAACAGTGGACCTAGTTTTTCCGAGAAGCCCCATTGTGTCACCATGTTACGGGCAATAGATGTCGCCACTTTAATGTCATTGGAAGCACCCGTAGAAACATTATCTGGACCGTAGATGATCTCTTCTGCAAGACGGCCGCCGTATAAAGTAGAAATCTGACTTTCTAATTTCTGACGGCTGGCACTGATTTGATCACCTTCTGGCAAGAAGAAAGTTACACCCAATGCGCGACCACGGGGAATGATTGTCACTTTATGGACAGGATCATGTTCAGGAACCAGACGGCCAATGATGGCATGTCCTGCTTCGTGGTAAGCGGTGGCTTCTTTCTGCTCTTCTGTCATGACCATTGAACGGCGCTCTGCACCCATCATGATCTTATCTTTTGCCTTCTCAAATTCCACCATAGAGACGACGCGTCTGTTGCCGCGAGCGGCAAACAAAGCTGCTTCGTTCACTAGGTTTGCCAAATCCGCACCAGAGAAACCAGGTGTACCACGGGCAATAATGGAAGCATCAATGTCAGTATTCAATGGAATACGGCGCATATGAACTTTTAGAATCTGTTCACGACCGCGAACATCTGGCAGACCAACGACAACCTGACGGTCGAAACGGCCCGGACGCAACAGAGCAGGGTCCAGAACATCAGGACGGTTAGTTGCAGCGATAACGATAATGCCTTCGTTACCTTCAAAGCCATCCATTTCAACCAGCATCTGGTTCAACGTCTGTTCACGTTCATCGTGTCCACCACCTAAACCAGCGCCACGTTGGCGCCCTACGGCATCAATTTCGTCGATAAAGATAATACAAGGAGCGGCTTTCTTCGCTTGTTCAAACATGTCACGAACACGAGAAGCACCAACACCAACAAACATTTCAACAAAGTCAGAACCAGAAATGGTGAAGAATGGTACTTTAGCCTCACCTGCAATTGCTTTCGCCAGTAAAGTCTTACCTGTACCCGGAGGCCCTACCATCAGGATACCTTTCGGGATCTTACCACCTAGTTTCTGGAAACGGCCGGGTTCACGCAGGTATTCAACCAATTCACCTACTTCTTCTTTTGCTTCATCACAACCAGCAACATCAGCAAACGTGGTTTTGATCTGATCTTCCGTTAACATACGGGCTTTGCTTTTACCGAAAGACATCGCTCCTTTACCACCGCCACCTTGCATTTGGCGCATAAAGAAGATCCAAACGCCAATCAGCAGTAGCATTGGGAACCATGAAATAAAGAGAGTCGCTAACAGGCCCTGTTGCTCTGGTGGTTCACCAACAACTTTTACCTGTTTGTTGAGCAGCGTATCCAGCAGCTTCTCATCCTGAACTGGCATATACGTGCTATATTTTCCACCGTTGTCTTTCTTAGTGAAATCAATGTCACGACCCGAAATACGTACTTCACTGATTTGATTATGTGATAACTCACTGATGAAGTTCGAGTAATCCACCCTACGACCACTGGAATCGCCGGGACCAAAACTCTGGAACAATAACATCAAGACAACTGCGATGACTAACCAGAGAATCAGGTTTTTCGCCATGTCACTCAAGGGATTAACCTCATATTACAACTGTGTTAACAAATAGCAGCAGGGTACTACACTTTCCGCCCTGTCGCTACAATGTATACTTCACGTGATCGTGCCCGCGAAGCGTCTGGTTTACGAATTTTGACTTTCGTAAAAAGGGAGCGTATTTCCCTCAGGTACTCATCAAAGCCCTCTCCCTGAAACACTTTGACGATAAAACTACCCCCAGGGGCCAGCACATCACGACACATATCCAACGCTAACTCAACCAGATACATGGATCGAGGAATATCGACCGCGGGGGTTCCACTCATATTGGGAGCCATATCCGACATGACGACCTGGACTTTATTATCACCAACTCTCTCAAACAATGTTTTCAATACAACCTCATCACGGAAGTCCCCCTGTAGGAAATCAACTCCGACAATGGGATCCATCGGCAAAAGATCACAGGCAATTACCCGACCACGATCACCAATCTGACTGACTACGTACTGAGACCACCCACCTGGGGCAGCGCCTAAATCAACAACGGTCATGCCCAGTTTAAAGATTTTGTCGCTTTGCTGTATCTCATCAAGTTTAAACCAAGCGCGGGAGCGAAGCCCTTTTTTCTGCGCCTGAAGAACATATTTATCACTAAAATGTTCCTGTAACCAGCGACTTGAGCTTGCTGAGCGTTTTTTATTGGCCATTGTTCTTTCCAACTATACTAATAAAGAGCCCTATTTTTGCATTCTCTTATCAAACCACACCACACACTTATGGTGATAGATAGGAGATGGCGGTAGAATATGTCGTTTTCAATCCCAACTAAGCAAAAAAACGATGACTCTTAACAAGAAACAAGTGCAATACCTGAAAAGTCTCGCTCATTCATTAAAGCCTGTTGTTATGATCGGTAACAACGGACTGACTGAAGGCGTATTGGCCGAAATCGAACAAACCCTTTCGCATCACGAGCTTATCAAAGTCAAGGTTGCAGGCGAAGACCGTGAAATCAAAACTTTGATCGCGGAAGCTATTGTTCGTGAAACTGGCGCATATAATGTGCAAATTATTGGAAAAATGCTAGTTCTCTACCGCCCATCGAAAGAACGCAAGATTAGTTTACCGAAATAATCTCAACATATTTATACAAAAGTGCCATTCTACCATGATAAAAAAGGCCAAATCAGGCCTTTTTATTTCCATCATCAATATATAATCGCTGTTTTCTACGCCCCTCCCCGCTCTACAAGCGGGAAGGTTAATTCAACCTTTAAATTGAATATCAAATATACTCAACGTTCAGAACTTCATATTCCACTTTGCCGCCCGGAGTATCAATCACAGCAACATCATCCACTTCTTTTCCAATTAAACCACGGGCAATAGGCGAGTTAACCGACAGCAGGTTTTCTTTGATATTCGCTTCATCGTCCCCCACAATGCGGTAAGTCTGTTCTTCATCAGAATCAACGTTTAACACCGTTACCGTTGCACCAAAAATGACACGGCCATTGTTGGTCATCTTAGTGATATCGATCACTTGTGCATTAGAAAGTTTAGCTTCAATTTCTTGAATACGGCCTTCACAGAATCCCTGTTGCTCACGAGCAGCGTGATATTCAGCATTTTCTTTCAAGTCACCGTGCTCACGCGCCTCAGCGATTGCAGTAATAATTTGAGGGCGACGTACATTTTTCAAATATTCTAATTCTTCGCGCAATTTATCTGCGCCACGTACCGTCATCGGAATTTGTTTCATTTATCAAACCTCTAAATCAATCCTAAGCCCAGACAACATCTTCCTGATTTTTGCAATAGCATCACTTCTCTTGCAATAACAATATCTTGCAATAGATTACAACACAATGAGCACACCCTATCAGGCGGGCTTCCAGACAATAAAAAGAGTATAAACTACAGAATACTCTGATAGTTCACATACATATTTAAACTGCTAATCTATCATTTTAACGTAGAGTTGATGATGGATCATCGTTTACTTTTTCCTGAATTGCATCTTAGTATTATTGATACAAATATTATCGGAATACATCCACATTTATATGCGAGATCTATGGCTCTTTTAAAGATTATCAGCAGAATAGCTTGTGTGCTCAGTTTGAGCCTGAGTATTTTCAGTGCAAATGCATCTTCAATTGAAGAAAATATTCAATATTTGCCAGCGGGAACTAATTTTTCATTTATCGCCCAGAAAGCCGGCGAAAAAACACCTCTCATTGATTATCATGGACAGCAATTGGCATTACCTGCCAGTACTCAGAAAATTGTGACAGCATTAGCTGCCTTATTGCAGCTTGGCAAAGATTTCCGTTTTGTGACTACATTAGAAAGTGACGCTCATGTTGAAGATGGCAGATTAAAAGGCAATCTTATCGCCCGTTTCGTTGGTGATCCATCGCTAACACGCACACAACTGCGTAATATGGTAGAAAAGTTAAAACAATCTGGTGTACAGCAGATCGAGGGTGATCTCATCATGGATATTTCCATTTTTTCCAGCCACGATAAAGCCCCCGGTTGGGTATGGAATGATATGACACAATGTTTTAGTGCCCCTCCTGCTGCCGCTATTGTGGATAAAAACTGTTTTTCAGTCTTACTCTACAGCGCTGAACAAGCTGATGCATTAGCCACTGTCCATGTTCCTTCGTATTATCCTGTCAATATATTCAGTGAAGTAAAAACACTTGCGAAAGGTTCTCCAGAAGCAAAGTATTGTGAACTTGATGTGACAACAGGAGAATTAAACCGATATACGCTGACTGGCTGTCTGACACAACGTAGTGAACCCTTACCACTGGCATTTGCTATCCAGAATGGAGCAAGCTATGTGGGTGCTATTCTGAAAAATGAACTACATCTTGCTGGAATTGAGTTAAAAGGCCATCTACGACGCCAATCGCTTCCTGAACAACCGGAAAAGATCCTCGCATTGAATCAATCAATACCTTTACATGATCTGCTTAGAATCATGCTAAAAAAGTCAGATAATATGATAGCTGATACCGTTTTTCGCACCCTGGGACATTATTACTTTAACGTTCCCGGCACCTGGCGCTCCGGCTCTGATGCTGTTCGTCAGATCTTAAAACAAAAAGCAGGTATTGATCTTGGTAATACCGTCTTAGTTGATGGTTCCGGACTCTCACGTCATGACCTTATCACTCCTTCAACCATGATGGAGATTTTACAATTCATTGCCCAACACAATAACGAACTGGATTTTATCTCCATGCTGCCGCAAGCCGGTTATGATGGCACACTAGCCTATCGCCCCGGCCTGCATGAAGCTGGCGTTAATGGTAAAGTTTTTGCGAAAACAGGATCTTTGCAAGGTGTATATAATCTTGCTGGCTTTATGAAAGCTGCCAGCGGACAACAGATCGCTTTTGTTCAATTTATTTCGTCTTACTCCGTCTCTCCTGAAGATCAGCGTCAGCGCCGTGTTCCTCTGACTCGTTTTGAAAGCCATTTATATAAATCACTATACAAAAACAATTGACGAAAATGCCTTCTGAGAGAATAAGAAAAAAAGGGCGCTTCAAATACGCCCTTTTCCGTCATTTAGATATCTGGTGTGAGAACTTAGCGTTTGTAAATAAATTCAACGCCTTCGTCATCTTCTTCATCCCAGTTGTCATCCCAATCATCAGTATCAGATGATTGCTGCAACTGTTCCTTATGGTAGTCATCCCACATGAACTCCACTTTCTTCGGTTGAGATCCTTCCTCGGCATCTACTTGGCGAGGCTGAGCCTTGATGAATTCCATGATATCCCAGCAGAGCTCTTTCACTCCCTGACGATTCACCGCTGAAATCATGTAGTAATCGCCTTCCCAACCCAGTTCATCAGCAATTGCCTTCGCTTTCAATTTAGCTTCTTCCGGATCGGTCAGATCAACCTTATTGAATACCAACCAGCGTGGTTTTTCAGCCAGTTTTTCACTGTATTTATGCAGTTCATTGATGATAATACGAGCATTCTCTACTGGATCAGATTCATCAATTGGACAGAGATCAATTAAATGCAACAGTACACGGCAACGCTCCAAGTGTTTCAGAAAACGGATACCCAAACCGGCACCTTCTGATGCACCTTCAATCAAACCTGGGATATCCGCTACGACGAAGCTTTGCTCGTTATCCATACGTACGACACCAAGACTTGGTACTAACGTCGTAAATGGATAATCAGCGACTTTAGGTTTTGCTGCTGAAACAGCGCGGATGAAGGTAGATTTACCCGCATTTGGCATTCCCAACATCCCTACGTCAGCCAACAACATCAGCTCCAACAGTAGCTCACGACTTTCTCCCGGCGTTCCCATGGTTCTTTGGCGAGGAGCGCGGTTAACAGAGGATTTAAAACGGGTGTTACCCAATCCATGAAAACCACCTTTCGCAACCATCAAGCGTTGCTCATGACGTACCATATCGCCCAGAATTTCCCCTGTCGCGATATCACGGATACGAGTCCCTACTGGTACTTTAATGGTAATATCCTGACCACGCTTGCCAGTACAATCGCGGCTTTGCCCATTTTGCCCACGTTCAGCACGGAAGGACTTCTCAAAACGGTAGTCAATTAGTGTATTGAGGTTTTCATCTGCCAGTAGATAAACATCACCGCCATCACCGCCATCACCGCCGTCCGGCCCACCTTTTGGAATATATTTTTCACGACGGAAGCTGACACAGCCATTGCCACCATCTCCCGCTACAACCAGTATCCTGGCTTCATCTACAAATTTCATCATTTTTCTCCGTAGGATAGCCACTATAAAGCTGGATGGCAGATCGTACCCAGAGATGGCATAATCCAAAATATAAAAAGCCCCGCAACACATATTGCAGGGCTTCCGATTCGATCGAAGTTCAAAAAATTTATTCAGCTACGATGCTGATAAATTTACGGTTTTTTGGACCTTTAACTTCGAATTTAACTTTTCCGTCAGCTAATGCAAACAGGGTGTGGTCACGGCCACAACCTACATTGTTGCCTGCGTGGAATTTAGTACCACGTTGACGAACGATGATGCTACCTGCCAAAACAGATTCACCACCAAAACGTTTTACACCCAGACGTTTGCTTTCAGAATCGCGACCGTTACGAGTCGAGCCGCCAGCCTTTTTGTGTGCCATTAATCTGCTCTCCTAATATCTTAAGCGATGCCAGTGATTTTAACATCAGTGAACCACTGACGGTGGCCCTGCTGCTTACGGCTGTGTTTACGACGACGAAACTTAACGATTTTAACTTTCTCGCCACGACCGTGCGCAACAACTTCAGCTTTAACTTTAACGCCTTCAACTACTGGAGCGCCGATTTTGATGTCTTCACCATTAGCGACCATCAGAACCTGGTCAAACTCAACAGTTTCACCTGTTGCGATGTCCAGCTTTTCCAAGCGAATAGTTTGACCTTCGCTTACTCGGTGTTGTTTACCACCACTTTGGAAAACCGCGTACATATAAACTCCGCTTTCCGCACACTCCCTAAAATTCTTTCCAGAGCGCGCTATAAAATATTCACAATAGGGCGCGAATTCTACGCAAAAACCACTTGGAAGACAAGAGCAGAATTAGAGCAGAGGAGAAAAAAGCCGAGTTTTTCGATTGTCATTTATTTGAACGGTTTTTCAAGTACAATCAACCTATCGCGATATCTATTGATACACTAATTAATGAGCACAGTTCTGAATCAGAGTCCGAAGCCAAAACATGAACTTAGAAACTATAATTAAACTTACAGCTGATGATATGGCAGCGGTTAATGAAACAATTCTTAACCAATTAAATTCTGATGTAGCGCTAATCAACCAGCTTGGTTATTACATTATCAGCGGCGGTGGTAAACGTATTCGCCCAATGATCGCAGTGTTGGCTGGTAAGGCACTGCATTATGAGGGAAATAAACATATCAAAATTGCTGCCCTGATCGAATTTATCCATACAGCAACCCTACTCCATGATGACGTCGTAGATGAGTCCGATATGCGCCGCGGTAAAGCAACTGCCAATGCTATGTATGGCAATGCAGCCAGCGTTCTGGTTGGCGATTTTATCTATACCCGCTCGTTTCAGATGATGACAGACCTCAATTCTATGCGAGTGCTGAAATTGATGTCTGACGCCACGAATGTTATCGCTGAAGGTGAAGTAATGCAGTTGATGAACTGTAACGATCCGAACATTTCAGAAGATGACTACATGTGCGTAATTTACAGTAAAACTGCACGCCTGTTTGAAGTAGCTGCGCATTCTGCTGCTATTTTGTCTGGTGCAACTCAGGAGCAAGAAGAAGCACTACGTGATTATGGTCGCTATCTTGGTACTGCATTTCAATTGATTGATGACCTGTTAGACTACGATTCCGATGATAATACACTTGGGAAAAACACCGGAGATGATTTAAACGAAGGTAAACCAACTCTCCCACTTTTACATGCAATGAATCACGGAACACCTGAACAGTCAGCATTGATCCGCGAAGCTATTGAGAAAGGCAATGGCCGCCATTTGCTGGATACTGTGCTTACAACGATGAAACAGTGTGGTTCACTTGATTACACCCGCCAACGGGCGGAGGAAGAAGCGGATAAAGCAATCTCAGCGTTACAAGTACTTGATGAGTCTCCATACAAAGCGGCCCTTGTGGGATTGGCCCACATCGCTGTACAGCGACTTTCCTGAGCCAGACCCAAGATAGTATGCCCTGGGTATAAGTATCCCAGACTATTCAGTCTGGGATACGCCTTTGTTTTCAACTTCTTGAATTCCTATATACTGCACAATGCTGGCAAGTCCTTTACGTAAAATGAACTTAACCATTCGCTCCCTTTCTGGCTTGGTCAATTGATAATAAGCTTCCACCCAAATCATAAACGGATCCTGTCGTTTGTTCCGATAATACTCAACCGAGCTCTCACTAACGGTCAGTACATTCAAAACATCTTCGGGCAAGCTATTGATATGATATTCGAGAGCTTTTCCCTGCACTCCACGCTTACGGCGTTGTTCCCAACCTTCACGTCTTGCCATCAGGTTTACTCCCTGGGGGGACGATGGCAGACCAGCGAGGCCAATGAGTTCCTTTGCAGAATACCATTCTTTTTTCATCTCTCTTTCTCCTCGCTTTGTACCGGAGCAGTAAAGAGGAAGCCAAATTTTAAACATTTAGCTTTTCAAAAGCTGCCTCAGGTAGCTACGATTTTTTCCAAAAAACTTCTTATTCCATCTCGTAGTATCACTTCTGTAATTATCTCCTTTTCTTCATCCGTGAGTAGATTAAACGCACTTACCCAAATGGATAGTGGGTCTTGTTTCTGAACCTGATATTCAGGTGATATTTCATTAAGTTCCAGAGCTGCCAATGTTGTTTCAGGAAAACATGAATAGTGATATTCAATCGCCCTTCCTTGAACACCTGTTCGTTTTTGTCTCAACCACTCTTCACGTTTGGCTCTGGCATTCACTCCTTGTGGTGATCTAGGTAACTCACCTACACCGGTCAACTCCATTGCCGTATACCACTCTTTTTTCATAATGTTTCTCTATTTTTGTAACCAAGTTCAAAAAAGAAGTTATTAAGAAAAAATTAAAAATATTTTTAGAAAAAATAATGTTATTTTATTTTCTTAATAACAGATCCATGTTCGTTATTAATTTCACTCTAACGCTTTAGTTATACCACTAATGTGGCTCTAAATTTAATAGGAAAGGATTAAAAAAATGATTTCTATGAAATCGGATTGGCATCCTGCTGATATTATTGCTGCTTTACGTAAACGTGGAACAACTCTGGCCGCTGTTTCTCGTGAATCAGGACTAAGCTCATCAACTTTGGCGAATACTCTTTCTCGCTCATGGCCCAAGGGAGAATGGATAATAGCAAACTACTTAGGTATTCATCCGTCTGAAATATGGCCAAGCCGTTATTTCAATCCTCATACTGGAGAGTTATTAGAAAGGAAAGTAAGAGAGAAAAAAGAATAATTAGCTACCAATATAATTATTGAAAGAAAAACCGCTAGCTTTTTTAAACTAGCGGTTTTCGTTATCTAATATATTTAAATTAATTCGTATATTAATAAATTAAGAATAAATTAACCATTAATAAATCTTTCGCCTAATTCAATATCTTTTTTCAGAACATCCAGCATATTATCCAATGCTTTCTGTTCAAACTCACTCAATTGACCAATATCTAAACGTTCTTCAACACCATTTTTGCCCAAACGAACAGGTTGTGCAAAGAAACGAGCATATTTGCCGTCACCTTCTACATAGCTGCATTCGATAACATTGCTTTCACCCTGCAAACCACGGATCAAAGAAAGACCCAGACGTGCTGCTGCTTGACCCATAGACAAGGTTGCAGATCCACCACCTGCTTTTGCTTCAACAACTTCAGTACCTGCGTTCTGAATACGTTTCGTCAACGCTTCTACTTCTTCGTCAGTGAAACTGACATCCGGGATCTGAGACAATAATGGCAGAATAGTTACGCCGGAGTGACCGCCGATAACAGGAACGTCCAGCTCTTCTGGTTTCTTATCTTTCAGTTCTGCCACAAACGTATTAGAGCGAATAATATCCAGAGTAGTTACGCCAAACAGACGATTCTTGTCGTAAACGCCCTCTTTTTTCAGAACTTCGGCAGCGATTGCCACAGTGGTATTCACAGGATTAGTAATAATTCCGATTAATGCTTTTGGACATGTTTTGGCAATTTGTTGAACCAGATTACGGATAATGCCTGCATTAATATTGAACAGATCTGAGCGATCCATACCAGGTTTACGTGCTACACCTGCAGAAATCAATACAACATCCGCTCCTACCAATGCAGGAGTTGCATCTTCACCAGCAAAACCAGTGACCTTCACGGCTGTTGGGATATGGCTCAAATCGGCAGCCACACCTGGGGTCACCGGAGCAATATCATACAAGGAAAGTTCTGAACCTGAAGGAAGCTGGGTCTTGAGTAGAAGGGCAAGTGCCTGACCAATACCACCGGCTGCACCGAGAACTGCAACTTTCATCCTGATACTCCTTTAAATAAGTGCTGTAAAAAACTTAAACCTGTCTGGTTAAGAGACTCATATTTCCCATACAAAGTATAAGTATGGGATACGCTCTCAGCCTTACTCATCACTACGTATTAAAAACAATCTGTTAACAGACAGATTATCTACCTAATAGCCTAATGATGGAATACTAAAGTTTTTTATTTTAGACAAAATGCTTATCTGTTAATGAGATAATGGACACTTTTTTAGGAATTATTCCTGTTATCTTATTAATTGCTCTGTTGATTAACTTGCCCTTTTCCTTTCCCCTGAATAATGCAATTTTATTAACAATAAATTTACTGGGTTCAATAATGTAATTATGCTCTCTATTGGGTTTTTCTTCTCTTTCTTGCATAAAAATTCACTTTTTGCATAATATTGGCTTCATAGTGGATTCAACGATGGTGAAATATGCGAATTCCTTCGAAACAGGAAGATTTGATCAAAGCTTTCAAGGCATTATTAAAGGAAGAAAAATTCAGTTCTCAAGGCGAAATAGTTGCAGCACTCCAAGAAGAAGGTTTTAAAAACATTAATCAATCTAAAGTTTCCAGAATGCTGACAAAATTTGGTGCTGTCAGAACCCGTAATGCAAAAATGGAAATGGCCTACTGTCTGCCAGCAGAATTAGGTGTTCCTACTGCCACCAGTCCATTGAAAAATTTGGTATTAGATATTGATTATAATCATTCCGTAGTTGTTATTCGTACCAGTCCTGGCGCAGCACAGTTGATCGCGCGTTTATTGGATTCATTAGGAAAAGCAGAAGGGATCCTTGGCAGTATTGCAGGAGATGACACTGTTTTTTCTACACCGACACAAGCCCTCACAACCAAACAGCTCTATGAGGCTATCCTCAACTTGTTTGAGCAAGAACTGTAAATCAATCGTCCATCAAGATCATGTAAAAACACGGTATCACTACATACCATTTTACCAGAGAAAATTTTGCCAGAGGTTCTGTGCGAGAGGATCGCTTGATTATTGCGATCCTCTTAATTTAACGCTTGTGATCAATTAAGCAGCGTGTGCTTTCTTATTCAACGCCGCCAATAATTTCTCATGAATACCACCAAAACCACCATTACTCATGATCAGTATGTGGTCACCCGGCTGTACTGCCTCCACAATCATACGTACCAACGTGTCAATATCTGCACTCCAGCGAGCAGGTTGAACACATTGTTCCACAATTTCAGCAACCTGCCACTGGATATTACCAGGCTGAAACAGAAAAACTTCATCCGCCCGGCCCAGGGAAGGTGCAATATCATTTTTGCTTATACCCAGTTTCATGGTATTTGAACGTGGTTCCAGTACTGCAAAAATGCGCGCCATACTGCCCGCTTTGCTTCTCAGAGCTTCCAGTGTTGCCAAAATTGCGGTTGGATGATGGGCAAAATCATCATAAATCGAAATATCATTCACTTTGCCGAGTAATTCCAGTCGGCGACGAGCATTGATAAAGTCACCTAATACCTGACAAGCATCCTCAGGCTGAATTCCTACATGGTGAGCGGCTGCAATAGCCATTAAGCCATTATGCATATTGTGTTCCCCCACCAATGACCAGTTAACTTCGCCAACCAATTCACCATGATGGTATACTCGATAGGTACTACTGTCCTGAGTGGTTTTTTGGACGTGCCAATCCCCTGTTTCTCCGAGGGATTCCAACTCACTCCAGCATCCCATTCCAAGCACTTGTTTCAGATTTATGTCATTATCGGGCACAAGGATTTTACCTATACCCGGTACGATTCTGACAAGATGGTGAAATTGCTTTTGGATGGCAGCCAGATTTTCGAAAATATCAGCATGATCGAATTCAAGATTATTTATGATCAGCGTACGAGGGCTATAATGAACAAATTTCGAACGTTTATCAAAGAAAGCACTATCGTATTCATCCGCTTCAATCACGAAAAACGGGCTTTCACCAATCTGCGCTGAAACATCAAAATTGCCCGGCACACCACCGACCAGAAATCCCGGTTTATAGCCACAGGCTTCCAGGATCCACGCCAGCATACCCGCAGTTGTTGTTTTACCGTGTGTTCCTGCAACAGCCAAAACCCAACGCTCAGGTAAAACATAATCATGTAACCACTGTGGGCCGGATGTATAAGGAATACCGCGATCCAGCACCGCCTCAACACAAGGATTACCACGTGTCATCGCGTTACCGATGATCACCATATCTGGCACAGGATCGAGTTGTGAAGGATCGTACCCTTGGATCAGTTCAATACCCTGATTTTTCAACAGAGTACTCATAGGAGGATACACATTGGCGTCAGAGCCGGTAACTTCGTGACCTAATGAACGAGCGAGTATCGCCAGCCCTCCCATGAAAGTACCGCAGATGCCAAGAATATGAATACGCATTTATTTCTATCCGATATCATGAAGTGTATCACTATTCTAACCATCAAATCACAGATTAGAAATGCAATAGCCTATCAATCATTTTATTCTTTAGCTAAACTGCCCGCACTTAAGTGCTACCAGAATATGTAGCACGATTTTAAAACCATAACCAAATCAGGGCCTTCGTCATGAAAACATTAGGCGAATTCATCGTCGAGAAACAGCACGACTTTCCTCATGCTACGGGTGAACTGACCGCACTACTTTCTGCCATTAAATTGGGTGCCAAAATCATTCATCGGGACATTAATAAAGCTGGCCTGGTCGATATTTTAGGCACCAGCGGTGTTTCTAATGTTCAGGGTGAAGTTCAGATGAAACTGGACTTGTATGCCAATGAAAAACTCAAAGCGGCATTAAAAGCACGCGGTGAAGTAGCTGGTATTGCTTCCGAAGAAGAAGACGAAATCGTCATCTTTGATGGTGACCGGGCAGAAAATGCGAAGTATGTTGTTTTGATGGATCCACTGGATGGTTCTTCAAATATTGATGTAAACGTTTCCGTTGGGACTATTTTCTCCATTTACCATCGAATTACGCCAGTTGGGCAACCCGTTACCGAAGAAGACTTCCTGCAACCGGGTCATCGTCAGGTTGCAGCGGGTTATGTGGTTTACGGTTCGTCCACTATGTTGGTTTACACCACTGGCTATGGTGTTCATACTTTCACTTACGATCCTTCCCTTGGTGTATTCTGTCTGACCCATGAGAAAGTCCAGTTCCCGGAAAAAGGTAATATGTACTCGATTAACGAAGGGAACTACATCAAATTCCCTCTGGGAGTGAAAAAGTACATTAAGTATTGCCAGGAACAAGACGAAGCAACTCAACGCCCTTATACTACCCGTTATATTGGCTCACTGGTTGCCGACTTCCACCGCAATCTGTTAAAAGGTGGTATCTATATCTACCCAAGTACAGCAAGTCACCCGACTGGCAAACTCCGTCTGCTGTATGAGTGCAACCCAATTGCTTTCCTGGCTGAACAAGCCGGCGGCAAAGCCAGTGATGGCATTAACCGGATTTTAGATATCGTACCAAGCAAGCTGCATCAGCGAGTGCCTTTTTTCGTCGGAACCAAATCTATGGTAGAAAAAGCCGAAAGCTTTATGGCTGAGTTTCCAGATGATCCGGATGAGTAATATAAGTCAACTGGTTGATTAATTGGTTCTAATATAAGAAGAGGTGAGGATTCGCCTCTTTCTATTATTACTCCAACACTATTACTCCAATACAAACAACTACCCAGTTATCTCTGTAATATTTATCAGTATTTTTTGACTTGTCCCAACCTAGTTTTGTTCACTCTTTTTTTCTTTGTTCATGAATGATTTTTGAACAGGGATCCTCTACCACCATTAATCTATAGGAGTACAGGCATAATACAGAAAAATGGAATTACTTTAAGTCTGTTTTGGCTATAATATCCCGCACTCCATTTTGGTTTGAAATTGAAGGAAACCTTTTATGAGCCTGAACAATGTACCGGCGGGTAAAGAACTGCCAGAAGACATCTACGTTATTATTGAGATCCCTGCAAACGCCGACCCAATCAAATATGAAGTAGACAAAGAATCCGGCGCTCTGTTTGTAGACCGTTTCATGGCGACCTCCATGTTCTATCCATGCAACTACGGTTATATCAACAATACCCTGTCTCTTGATGGCGACCCTGTTGACGTACTGGTTCCAACTCCATACCCATTGCAGCCGGGCTCCGTTATTCGCTGCCGTCCAGTTGGTGTTCTGAAAATGACCGACGAATCTGGTGAAGACGCTAAACTGGTTGCTGTTCCTCATTCTAAACTGACTAAAGAATACGACCACATCAAAGATGTAAACGATCTGCCAGAGCTGCTGCGTGCTCAAATTACACATTTCTTTGAACACTACAAAGACTTGGAAAAAGGTAAGTGGGTAAAAGTTGATGGTTGGGAGAATGCCGAAGCTGCTAAAGCAGAAATCCAATCTTCTTTCGAACGCGCTGCGAAAAAATAATCCTGACGGATAACAGCAAGTTTTGATTATAAAAAACCTCTGTACTTTTATTTATTGGTACAGAGATTTTTTTATTTGGTTGTATTGGTTAACCTGTTAAAAATGATATAAAAACAGTAACATCGCTGATTTTTATCTCTCTTCGTGCCGCTTCAGCCAGTCACCGCTTTCTATTCGAGGCACTCCCTCAACTGATAACATGTATAAATAGATCCATGCGCTGCCATAAGGGGTTTTGACCAATTCCCTTTGATATTCCTGAGTATTCTTTTTCAAATCATCCAATTCAGTCAAAATGGATGACGTAATGCGATAAACCTCACATTCAATTGTTCCTTCGCCACGGATCACCGCTGGATAATGTCCCAAATCATAAATTTCATAACCTTCCAACCTGTGCTCCCCCAAAAGTTGAGCATAGGTCATCCAGTGGTGATTACCTTGTTTGCGCCTCAGGCTGCCATAAACAATAACTCGCATCTTTAAAACTCAAACTCATAGAGCAGATCTAAAGCCTGATCAATACCAGATACCGCTTCCAGATACAATCTCGGCATCACACGGTAACGTAACGTCAGAGTTGCCAGAGAGTCAAAAATACCAACACCATATTTGACCTGTAAGTCGTTGGTAATCTTGCCGCTCACAACAACCTGCGATTTGTTACCAATTCCTTGTGTATCCAGAGCCAGATCAGAGACACCAAAGGTTTCACCAATTTTGCCCACTAATCTACCGCTCTGCGCGACACCCAAACCAATCAACACAGAAGTCATCTGGGAGTTATCAGAACCCCCCTTCTCTAACCCTTCACCACGCAACAGGTAAGATAACGCTTCCTCTTGTGATTTGACTGGCTCAGAGAAAATTTCAATCTTAGGTTTATCTGCCAATCCCCTCACTTTCACACCAGCAATAACATCATTCGCTGTCGATTCGGGGTTGCGGATCGCTTCAATATTCAACATAGGTTGATCTGGTGGACCAGAGAACAAAATAATTCCCTTGCGTACCTGTAAATCCTGCCCATAAGCGCGAAAGCGACCATCCGGAATATCAATTTGACCGTTCAGCCCCAATCCCTGTTGATCCTGAATGACTTTCAGATCTCCTTTCAACTGAGCGTTCAAACCAAATGCACTCAAGCGGACATCATCACCTACGTGAATATTTAAATTACTTTGAATCAAAATGGAAGATTTTTTCTTTTCTATCGGCTGTAGATTTTTATCCAGCATCACTTCGTCAGGAGAAACATCTACCGCAGATTCCGGTAATTCCTGTACGGTAATGCGTGCCCACGGAATATCCACATTGCCATTGAGCTTCAATAATTGAGGCGTCGCTTCAAAAACCAAATCAGGACTCACATCAATTTTTACCATTGGTGGTACTGTCACACGCAGTTTCTCACCATACGCTGTCACTCTGGCATACCATGCGTCCAGATTGTGCCAGTCTGCATTACCATGAAGATTAAGTTGCCCTTGCGGAGTTTTGATCACACCATCCAGATCGGAACGGACACCATCAAAATGAACCGCTACCTGACTTTGGTTGATATCAAACGGCAACCAGTGGCTACTGACCTGAAAAACATCTGCTTTTAATATGCCAAATAACAACGGATTCTTAGCATTACCACCAAGGCGCAAGTTCGCATTTAAATTCCCTTCAGCTTTTTCCCCTTTATCCAGAATCGGTTTCATCAACCTCAGAGAAAGGGACTGGATATCTACATTACCCGCTAATTTACGACGGCCTTCTAAATCATCAATTTGAACATGACCATTCAGTTGTCCATTATCTGCCAGTTTAAATAACCACGTTAAATCCGCCTTACCATTTGTCAAACCAGCACTCAAAGTCAATGCTTCAAAATCAACAGGTAACGTAGTGCCTTCCACAACCTGCCGAATCTGGACGCCGTTTCCTTGCAGAGTCACGTTCGCTTGTGGTAATTGATGCCCTGCTGTCCATTTGACATTGGCACTCCCACTAAAGACGCCTTTAAGTTGGGTTGTTTTATCCAGGAATGGCTGGATCATGGCAAGATCAAAACGCTCAAACACAATATCAGCCCGCCCACTGGGGCCAGCTTCAATCGGTTTCGGAATACAAAGTTGAGCATTCGGGTTCAACCAACAATGAGTACCAACGATCACTTTTTGCTGTAATTTCTGATAATCAATAGCGATCGCCTTACTTAAGCGCCACTCACCAATCGGAGTCTCAAAATAGGTATTGTTGATATTGCCTTTCCAGCGTTCTTGTTTACGGTCAAAACTCCCATTGAGCGCCAGCTTACCTGATACGGGATTCCCATCCACCTGCAATTGTAAGTCATGCTGTTTTTCTGTTCCTTTGGCATTGAGCATCAAGTTACTGATGATCAGATCTGACTGCTTCAATTGACGAATAACAATCGATAACTGCCCTTCAATCTGATCGACAGAACGCACATTTCCTTTAATAACAGCGCTATCCACCCTCAGCATATTCTGCCAGCCCACACGATGTGCATTTAAATCTGCCACAACTTGCGGTGCTTTCAGGTTGCCACGTAGCTTCACATCACCGACAACCACTCCGGACAATCCCGGCAGCAAGCCATTTAATTGTGGGGCATTGATATCGCCATCCAAATTCCATTTTTCATCGGTAAGATATCCTTTAATATCCAGCGTGTTACGACCAAAAATAAAGTTAAATTGGGGAATATCCCATTGTCCGGCCGCATTGCCGGAAACTTTGCCATGTGCTTTGACAGTATTCTGTTTTATATAACCATCAAGGGATATTTCAGGAAGTTGGAGCTGCCAACTGCCTCCATATAAACTGCCACGTACTGCCACCTTGCCATCTATTTTGGCAGGCCATTCCGGCCACTGTTTAGCAGTATCAACGCTATTAAGCGTCAACAACGCATTCCAGCTAATGGCTTTGCTCCAGTCAACTACACCTGTGAGATCCGCATGCCCCTGCAACGCAGATAGACGCAATCGAGTTAATCTGAGTCGTTCTTCATTTCCCTTTGCATCCAGTACCAATAATGCCGATGGAAGTTCTTCACCCTTAATATCAGAACGCAGGAAAAGATCATAACCACTGGCCTTACCATTCAGACGTAATTTGACATCATTTAACTGATATTCAGATTTACCTGCCAATGGCCACTGTAACCGTTTACCTGCCAATGTCAGGCGTACAGGCAGGCCCGCTTTAGCTAATTCGACCTGAGCATCCAAATTAGCATTCACTGGCCCTGAAAGATTCAATGCCAGATTAAGCTGCTGTAATAAAGATCCGTTCAGTTTTGCCTCAACCTGTTGCCCGTTCAGTTCATCCAGCTGAGTATCGCCCTTAACTGACAAATTGACTGGCCACTGTTCGGACAGTTTTGCCGTTCCCTGTATCGTGAAGGAGCCTTCCGGTGCACTTACGCTGAAGGTTTTGATATCTACCTGCTGCCCCTGATTACTGGCTTGCAGTTTCAGATCATTGAGAATGATAGCGGTATCTCCCGTCAGACGAAGTTGACGGCCGTGAATATTTTCTACCGTAATATCAAGGGGAATAGGAACATTAGGCAATTCAGTCAATAGTGGCTTAGAAAACAGTGTCTTTAAAACTTCTCCCAATGATTCCTCTGGTTCAGCTTTCTGCTGAGTTTTCTGTGCAGTATGTCCAGGAGGGGTTCTCGGCAATGCAACCAATAACTTATTGACTCGTATGGGTTTTAAAGTCAGATGTTTTGCCTGCCACTGAGCACCCGCTTTGAACTCGTCTAAATCAATGACTGTATCATCTACTTTGACATAGGTATTCTTTAAAGAAAGCAGATCCAATGAAATAGGATATGGTGTTTTCAGTTCAGTTAATGGCTCTGATTCTGACGGGTTTTCTGATGGCGGAAGTTCTGCCGTATTGACTAAAACAGATACCCCTTCCGTCGTCAGAGCACTGACACAAACATGGCTGTGTTTCAAACAAGAGAGGCGCAACGAAAGGTGTATTTTGTCAGCATTAACATCAACACCCGATATCTTATATTTTATACCTTGTAATGTTAAATCGCGCCAACCGCCACTGATATCTGCTATCTCCAGTCCCGGAACTAAGCGTGTCGCGCTGTTAATCATAAAATGTAGACCAGTTCGTGTACCCACTAATCCCGCAATCGCTATCAACAACAGGCTAACAACCAATAGGAAAGCAATGCTCAGCCTTTTTGCCCACCTCATAGTTCAGCCCCTAAACCGATATAAAATTGAATGCCATGATTATCTTTATCTCTCACGGGGGTTGCCAGGTCGAATTTAATCGGCCCAACGGGGGAAGCCCAACGTATGCCTAAGCCTGCACCTGTTTTAAAATTGCTCTTCTTGATATCATTCACTGCTTCGCCAGTATCCACAAACAATGCACTCCACCAATTACCATAGATATTATATTGATATTCCAGCGAACCAATAACCAACTTTGACGCCCCTGTTAACTTACCATTACTATCTTTAGGGGAAATCTTCTGGTACTTATAACCACGGATACTACGATCTCCTCCGGCGAAGAAACGCAAATCAGGCGGCACTTTCTCGAATTGATTGGTTTCTATCCAACCAAGATCTCCCCGTAAAACAAAACGGTGTTTATCACGAAACGTTCTAATCCAAACGTGGTGAGCCTGTAAGACTAGAAAATCTACATTTGATCGCCAGGTCGTATCGGAAACATCAATTGAATAACGCTGACTGTCTCCCCAATAAGGCATAGTACCGCCACGCTGGCGAATTCGACTGATATTCGCACCCGGATAAAGCAACGTTGTTGTATTCGTTACATTAGCTTGAGTAAAGTGGCTGAGGCTCCAGCGCAAATTGATACTGTATCGCCATCCTGTGGAGAGATCCCAGTTACGAGAAAGGTTTAAAGTTGCGGTATCCGAGATGGTATCGTTGATATCTTTACGCTTATAACCTGTTTGCAACTCATAATATTGTTCAAGTGGATTAGCCTTAAGTGGCATTTTATAAGATGCATCAATCAATTGATCACGTCTGGAAATATTGATGCTAGTACTCAAACTGTGCCCACGGGAATTGAGCCACGGCTTTTTCCATTTTGCCTGAATACGAGGACCAACATCTGTTGCATATCCTCCTCCCAACTCAACATAATTGGCAGAACGGGGAACCAAAGAAGCATCCAGTGGCAATATCTTGTCTTTACTATCACGCCCCGCAGTAAAATCAGGCACGACAACCGCTGAGTTGAACCATCCAGTATCTGCCAGACGTCGGTTAAATTCTGCCAGTTCTTCCGAAGAGTAATAATCTCCTTCTTTAAACGGCACAAGATTATTCAGGTAACTTTCTCGGATTTGTGAGCCTTGAAACTTAACAGGACCAAAGCGATAACGCTCTCCGCTATCAAAATCAAAATCCCAGAAGGATTCATACCGTTCCTGGGATACTTCCAATTCACTTTTTTTTAACTCGGCATCAAAATATCCCTTCCTGAGCGCCAGATTATTTAACCCACTCTTAAAGTTTTCATACTCGCCATGATTTAGAATTGTCCCTTTCTTCGGCGTATTTTTTTTGATAAGTGCAGCATAATCCTGGTCGGTTTTAGCTCCCCCCTCTAAATCAACCTTAACTTCAGCAACCCGCACTGGTTCACCTGGTGTGACTTTTGCTGTCAAAACAGGACGGAAAGGTGGAGTATTTTCCTGATAAGTGAATTCAATGGTGGGATCATAATACCCCAATGGCCTTAACCCTTTTCGTATGGCTTTTTCGACACGGGCCCGAAAACGTCCATCGGGAGAAACTTCATCAGTACTGATGTTTGAGAGCTGCACTCTGGCATTTTTATCCAGCTCGCCAGAAAGTCCTTCCACTTTCAATCGTAAATTTGCACTATAAGCCGATGGAGCTGCGATAGACACACAAAAAATAAACATGAAAGGGTATCGTGACACGCGAACTCCTAATATTTATTTAGGGGTAAGATTCAGCAGCATAAAAGAATACTGCCATGGATTAATTCTGGTAAAGTTTGAAAGATATACAAGCAACTCATAACCATAAAATAGATGACAAACGGGAGAGAATCTTGCCAAATTCAGCCAACGAAAGCCAACATGTTTCTGAACAGAATGCATTACCAGGCCGAGAAATACCATTAACTGTATCACCCTATCACTACGTTACACAGCATGCGATAAATAACATACCTGATAATATGGAAATTGCTTATGTAGGCATGGGTTGCTTCTGGGGTGTCGAACGTCTTTTCTGGCAGCAGGAAGGCGTGTATACCACATCTGTTGGTTACAGTGGAGGCACCACGCCAAATCCGACCTATGAGGAAGTCTGTTCAGGGTTAACCGGGCATACCGAAATCGTCAAAATTGTATTTGACCCGAACAAAATCACCTATGGGCAGTTATTGAAGTTGTTCTGGGAAAACCATGATCCTGCACAAGGTATGCGTCAACAAGGTGATATCGGTACACAATATCGCTCAGCCCTTTACACGATTTCTCCTGAACAATATGCGCAGGCACTCTCAAGTCGCGAGCAATACCAGCAAGCAATGGATGATAATGACGATAAGCGCACAATTACCACAGAGATCCGGCAAGCCGGGCCATTCTATTTTGCAGAAGATTATCACCAGCAATATCTGATGAAAAATCCAGAAGGGTATTGTGGATTAGGAGGCACAGGCATCTGTTTTCCACCTCCGTCCAGAAACTAGCTGATTTAATAAACTCAAGTTATAATTATCGGACTAAATTCATTTGTCTTACGGCAATGTGCCGTAAGATATTATTTGTGTAATTTTTCATATCTTCCTCCAGTGTTATTCAAATAAAAAACCTACCCTGCCACTGGAGATAAGACACGGATACTTTATGTTAAACAGTTTATTAGTCATACTTTTGCTTTGTGCGATTAGCGCATTTTTTTCGTTATCTGAAATTTCTCTCGCCGCTTCAAGAAGAATAAAATTAAAACTGATGGCTAACGAGGGAAATATCAATGCAGCTCATGTTCTCAAATTACAAGAAACGCCGGGCATGTTTTTTACTGTCGTACAGATTGGCCTGAATGCAGTAGCCATCCTCGCAGGTGTTGTCGGAGAATCTGCCTTTTCTCCTGCCATTAAATCATTACTACTCAAATTTATGCCTTATGAATGGGCAGAACAACTTGGCTTTATTTGTTCTTTCACTATCGTAACCAGCTTCTTTATTTTACTTGCTGACTTGACCCCTAAACGCCTTGGAATGATTAAACCCGAAGCTGTTGCAATCAGAATTGTAAATCCAATGCGTTTTTGTTTGGCAGTATGTCGTCCATTAGTCTGGTTGTTCAATGGGCTCGCTGACTGCATATTCAAAGTCTTCAAAATCCCGATGGCACGCAATGAAGATATCACCTCTGATGATATTTATGCTGTGGTTGAAGCAGGGGCCGTCGCTGGAGTATTACGTAAACAAGAACATGAGTTGATCGAAAATGTTTTCGAACTGGAGTCCCGTACTGTTCCTTCTGCCATGACGTCCCGTGAAAGCGTGGTTTATTTTGATAAAAATGAAGACGAAAACAGTATCAAAGAAAAGATCTCTACCCATCCACACTCAAAGTTCCTCGTCTGCGATGGTGATATTGATCATGTCCTTGGTTATGTAGACTCCAAAGATTTACTGAACCGTGTTCTGAATGGGCAGAACCTCAGCTTAAAAAATGGCGTTCAAATCCGCAATGCTCTGATGATCCCTGATACTCTCTCGTTGTCTGACACCCTGGAAAGTTTCAAAGCTGCCGGAGAGGATTTTGCCATCATTCTCAATGAATACGCACTGGTGATGGGTGTGATAACTTTGAATGATGTCATGACAACTTTAATGGGAGATCTGATTGGTCAGGGTCAGGAAGAACAGATTGTTGTCCGCGATGAAAATTCATGGTTAGTAGAAGGTGGCACACCTATTGAGGATGTGCTGCGAGTTCTGGATATCGATGATTTCCCGGATTCCAACAATTATGAAACGATTGCCGGGTTTATGATGTTCCGTTTGCGGAAGATCCCAAAACGCACAGATTATGTGAAATTTGAAGGTTACAAATTTGAAGTAGTCGATATTGATAACTACAAAATTGATCAATTACTGGTAACCAAAATTGTGGATACACCATCTCCTTCCAGTTCAGGCCCTACTGAGCAGGCAGTATCTGAGTAACAAACTCAAAGAAAAACTGTCATTAGAAAAACTCTCCTTACAAAAAAACGGCCGAAAGGAAAGGCCGTTTATTATACCAATTATGTTGCGTCAATCATGATATATAAGCATATAAAACCATTAAGTTAGCTGTCAAAAAGCTATCCCATTTCAGCCTGTAGGAGCAACACGTGCTGGTTAACTTCACTCATTACATGGAAATGACGTTTATCTTTTATCCTTGGAGGTAAAATTTTCCCATAATTAAATTCAAAAGCACCCATATCCTTAATATACAACCGCCCACGGAATAGGGTTTTTACGTAGAGAGCAATTTTTAGTGGATTATAGTGGCGAAAGATTTTCATCTTTTTTTATTCCTCCGTGCTTCTTACGATACTATTTTTTTACTGCATTTTTTTGTTGCATTGTTGTTTACTGCATTGCGTGATCAAACACATCACTGCTGTGTACGATGTATAGACTCTATATCCGACAATTTGTTCCCCAACATTGAAGATTCAATCACTACTTTTACGTAACATGATGAAAAAAGAGAGCATTATGTTATATTGTCTGAAGATTACCTTATATTTTATTTTGAATGTTAATAAATTGTTGTATTTTGTAAGGACAGACCCGCCAACACGCGCTATGCTGAATATGATGCACCTTGATAACATGCCATATCATGCCAAATAAGGAATAAACATGCTAAAAAACATAACATTACCTTTAATATTGGGCTTAGCTTCAATATCTGCGTTTGCCCACAATATTACTGTCGAAAAACCCGTTCCTGTTGTCATCGTAACAGATAAAGGTGAACTACTTCTCAATGACAATAAGTTTAGCTATCAGAAATGGAACAGTGCAGAACTTCCAGGGAAAGTAAGAACTATCCAGCATATTGCCGGGCGCAGCTCAGCCAAAGAGATGAATGATCCCCTCATTCAGGCCTTGAAAGCGGCTGATCTCCCGAAAGATCAATATCAAACCACCAGTATTGTAAATACCGATGATGCTATTTTTGGCACCAGTGCTTTCGTCCGCAGCAGTCTTGAAGACAGTAAAAAAGAGTTTCCGTGGTCACAATTTATTGTTGATAGTCATGGTGTTGCCAAAAAAGCATGGGAGCTGGAACCCAAAAGTTCAGCAATCATTGTGTTGGATAAGAATGGTAATGTGAAATTTGTCAAAGATGGCAAATTAAGTCATGAAGAGATCACACACGTTCTTGCTTTGATCAAAGAAGAACTGAAAAATTAATTATCTTTTTATTTTTCTATCATATTGAACTGGTGATAATGGTTTCGTGGCAGGAACCATTATCACTTTTAGCTATTATGATAAAGACAATTGGTGTTAAAACGGTGGTGTTAAAACGGTAATATTAAAATTGAGCTACGATTCGTATTACTCATTAAAAAATCGTCACTCTGAACCCCGGATTCAAAAAAGATTCACGCGGTACATAACTTAGTGTTTTACCGGCCCAATCTGTTACATGTGCACCCGCAGCGATTGCAACAGCATGACCCGCGGCAGTATCCCAAATATTTGTTGGCCCGAAACGGGGATAAAGCTGTGCTTTCCCTTCAGCAACCATACAAAATTTAAGTGAAGATCCGACTGATAGCGTCTGATGCGTACCTAATTGAGTAAGATAATCTTTCAGTTCATCATCCATATGCGAACGACTAACTACAACAGTGGGCGGTATTGCAGCAACAATTTTAATGGGAAATTTCTGCCCATTCGTTTCTTTCCACGCCTGACGTTCCTGCCCTGAATAAAGAACATCATGTGCGGGCACATAAACCACCCCCATTACGGGTACACCATCCTCAATCAGTGCAATATTAACGGTGAATTCACCATTTCGGTTAATAAACTCTTTTGTTCCATCCAGCGGATCCACCAGCCAATAACGCTGCCAGTTTTTTCGTTCATCCCATGTTGGCGGATCTTCTTCTGACAGCAACGGAATATCAGGCGAAATACGCGTCAAACCCGCTTTAATGATCTTATGGGCGGCAAAATCCGCCGCGGTAACAGGTGAATCATCCGTTTTATGTTTTACTTGTAACGGTTGCTCATCATGATAAACCGCCATGATTGCTGTTCCTGCTTCCCGTGCCAATTGGCAGATCTGTTGTAACATCTTACACCTCTGCATTTTCTAAAATAAAATAGCCGGCTAGCCAGTAGCCAGCTATTTTATTGATCAGAATTACAGAATCTCAAGTAATTCGACTTCAAAGATCAATGTACTATAAGGAGGAATAGAAGCACCGGCACCACGCTCACCATAAGCCAGATTATGCGGAATATAGAGTTCCCACTTGGAACCAACAGGCATCAGAGTCAGCGCTTCAATCCAACCTGGGATCACACCACTGACAGGGAATTCTGCTGGTGTTCCACGTTGTACAGAGCTATCAAACACAGTGCCATCAATCAGACGGCCAGTATAGTGAACACGGACACGATCATTGCGGGCAGGGATTGTGCCATTACCCTGAGTCAGAACAGAGAATTGCAAACCAGATTCTGTGCTGTTTATACCTTCACGCTGTGCGTTTTCTGCCAGGAACTTTTTGCCTTCTTCTGCCATCGCCTGCTGGCGTTCACGACGAACGCTATCAGCACGTTCATGTACTTCACGCAGAGCACGATGCAGTTCTTCCACAGGAAGTGCCGGAGCACGGTCTTCCAATGCATCACACAAACCTGCCAACAGCGCTTCTGGCTCCAATCCCTGCAAACCAGATTCCTGCAATTGTTGCCCAACCTGCAATCCAATACCGTAGCTTGCCCGCGCCTCAATAGATTCAAAAGAAGGTTTTGTCATGAAATTACCTGTTATTAAATGGATAAAGGTTCAAGCATAACAGCCCTGTCTGGATGGGTAAACGCGTGAAGGGATTTAAAAGGAAGTTTTGCTCTTGTAAAATATTTTTTGAATTATAATCAACAAAAAACGCCAGCATTGCCAGCGTTTTTTGTGTTCACATGTTCTGTCGCTAATCAGAGATTAAGCTTCTGGAACGATGTTAACGTTCAACTGTGCGAATACATCGCTGTGTACCTGAAAGTGAACTTCGTGTTCACCAACAGTACGCAGAACGCCGTTAGGCAGGCGAACTTCGCTCTTAGATACAGCAACACCAGCCGCAGTAATTGCGTCAGCGATGTCACGAGTACCGATAGAACCGAACAATTTACCTTCGTCACCCGCTTTAGAAGCGATAGTGACAGAACCCAGTGCGTTGATTTGCTCTGCACGAGCTTGCGCTGCTGCCAGAATGTCAGCCAGTTTAGCTTCCAGTTCAGCACGGCGAGCTTCGAAGAATTCGATGTTTTTCTTAGTTGCAGGAACAGCTTTGCCCTGTGGAACTAAGAAGTTACGGGCATAACCCGCTTTAACGCTAACTTGGTCACCCAGGCTACCCAGGTTTGCTACTTTATCAAGCAGAATAACTTGCATTACCTTATCCTCTCAAAGTCGTGAATGGACTGTGCCTATTACTGATGACGATCAGTGTAAGGCAACAAAGACAGGTAGCGCGCACGCTTGATAGCACGAGCGAGCTGGCGCTGATATTTTGCACGAGTGCCGGTGATGCGGCTAGGTACAATTTTACCACTTTCGGTAATGTAGTTTTTCAGCGTAGCAATGTCTTTATAATCAATCTCTTGTACGCCTTCCGCTGTGAAACGGCAGAACTTGCGACGACGGAAATAACGTGCCATTTGGCTAGTCTCCAGAATCTATCAATTCAATCTGCTCGGCATGAAGAACCAGTTTGTTAAGACCATTGCGCCCTTGGTGGGAGTTAATGAATCCTGAAACGGTTATTCGACTACCGACCGTTATACTGTGAGTATATTCCTGTAACAACTGTCCACTGGCAATAACGGGCATTCTGCACCATGATTGCCTGTTTAATCCGGCTTCCTGTTGCTGTGAACGGTGTTCAAGCACAAACTGACAATGCGGAATACCGGATGGACTGACTCTTCGTATCGGTGCTTTGCACACTGTGCCAGAAAGCACCAAACGATTGGTTGTCACGATGATTACTCTTCAGAATCCCCAGCTTCATCAACATCATCAACCAGGTCTTCTTCCAAGACCAGGTCACGGCTGCGACGTTCGTCTTTAGCCTTAACCATTGGTGATGGTTCAGTTATTGCGTGCTTAACGCGCATAACCATGCTGCGGATAACGGCATCGTTGAAGCGGAAGTTAGTTTCCAGCTCATCAATCGCTTCTTGTGGCGCTTCAACGTTCATCAGAACGTAGTGAGCCTTGTGCAGTTTGTTGATTGGATAAGCCAGTTGACGACGGCCCCAGTCTTCCAGACGGTGAATCTGACCTTGCGCGTTAGTGATAGTCGCACTGTAACGCTCGATCATGCCCGGAACCTGTTCGCTTTGATCAGGATGGACCATAAAAACGATTTCGTAATGACGCATTATCATTGCTCCTTACGGATTATTCAGCCTCCTGTCAGGGTCAGCCGTGGCCCATGGAGGCAAGGAACGTGTTGAGTACGGCTGAAAAATTGACGCGTCACTATACCCGCACAATAAAAAAAACTCAAGCAACTATTGGGCGCCTCTTTGGCGCACAATCTCAAACAGGCAGATTCCTGTTGCTACCGATACATTCAGAGAAGAGACTGAACCCACCATTGGAATGCTAATCAGTTCATCGCAATGTTCACGGGTCAATCGACGCATACCTTCACCTTCAGCCCCCATAATCAGAGCCATCGGGCCTGTCAGTTTGCTCTGATATAAAGCATGCGTGGCTTCCCCCGCAGTTCCCACAATCCAAACATTATTTTCTTGTAGTAAACGCAGAGTACGGGCAAGGTTCGTGACACGGATCAGCGGAACACTTTCTGCCGCACCACAGGCAACTTTTTTTGCGGTTGCGTTCAACTGAGCAGAACGATCACGAGGGACAATAACTGCATTAACTCCTGCCGCATCGGCAGTCCGCAGACAAGCTCCCAAATTATGCGGATCGGTGACACCATCCAGCACCAACAAGAAAGGATGTTCCCATTGAGCTAACAGATCAGGTAAGTCATTCTCCTGATATTGTCGTCCAGGCTTAACCTTAGCAATAATACCCTGGTGTACCGCGTTCTCTGTCTGCACATCCAACCATTGACGGTTAGCCAGTTGAACTGAAACACCGATATTTTCCAATTCCTGTAACAGCGGAGTTAAACGACGATCTTCGCGCCCTTTCAATACATAAACTTCCATAAAACGCTGTGGATCACGTTCCAATAAGGCTTTAACGGCATGAATACCGTAGATAATTTCACTCATGACTGGATGATACCTAAAAAAATAGAAGGCGGCAGAAACCGCCCCTGATTATCTGTAGTTGTTAGCTTTTTGGCTGTCAGCTATTTTCTCGCGTTTTTTTCGCGCGTTTTGCTTTCAATTTTGCCGTGATCTTTTTGGTTTTGTCTGAAACTTTTTTCTTCTTACCTGATTTATTGTTTGGTTTGTCTTGTTCCGTTTTTTTCTTCTTACGGAACTCACTGTCTTGACGGAAAACACGATCTGACTCGAAATTGGCTGATTTTTTATAATCTCGCCCTTTTTTGGCACTTTTACGTTCAGAAACGCCTTTTTTCTCTTTATCTCTTGCAGTCTTACCTTTATTACGAGCCTTGCGGGTGCTAGAAAGCAGAATAAAATCAATCTTGCGCTCATCCATGTGCACCGCTTCTACACGAATTTCCACTTCATCACCGAGTCGGTAAGTCTGCCCGGAAGATTCACCTATCAGACGCTGGCCGACATTATCATATCGGTAATAGTCATTATCTAATGTTGAAACATGCACCAAACCATCAATGAAAAGATCATGCAGTCTGACGAAGAAACCAAAACCAGTTACACTGGTAATCAGACCAGTGAAAATATTACCTACCTGATCTTGCATGAAATCACATTTTAGCCAATCTGCCACATCTCTTGTCGCTTCATCAGCCCGACGTTCAGTCATCGAACAGTGGTCACCCAATTGTAGCATCTGCTCCATATCATTGTGCCAGCCACCCGTTGGTGTCCAATGCTGCTCAACAGTGCCATCCTCTTGTGCCAGCAGGTATTTAATCGCACGATGCAATGCCAAATCAGGATAACGGCGGATTGGCGATGTAAAATGTGCATAAGAACGCAGAGCAAGACCAAAATGCCCACGGTTTTCCGGATCGTAAATGGCCTGTTTCATAGAGCGCAATAACATCGTCTGCAATAGTTCATGATCAGGTCGTTCAGCAACTATTTTCATCAATTGAGCATAGTCTTTTGGCTCTGGTGTCATACCTCCCAATAGACTCAGCCCCAATTCATTAAAGACTGAGCGTAAATTCAGAATACTTTCTTCTTTCGGTCGGTCATGAATACGATACAAAACAGGTTCACGCTGCTTTTCAACAAAACGGGCTGCCGCAATATTTGCCAGGATCATGCACTCTTCAATGAGTTTGTGAGCATCGTTACGTACTACCGGCTCAATCCGTTCAATACGACGTTCTGCATTGAAGATAAACTTTGCTTCTTCAGATTCAAACGAAATAGCACCACGCTCATCACGCGACTTATCCAATGCCTGATAAAGTTCATGTAAATGCTCAATATGCTTTACTAATGGTTTATAATGCTCACGCAGCTCTTGATCGCCCTGCAAGATTTTCCATACTTTGGTGTAAGTTAAACGAGCATGAGAATTCATTACAGCTTCGTAAAACTTGTATGAAGAGAGTCTCCCTTGGGCGGAAACTGTCATTTCGCATACCATACACAGGCGATCAACTTCCGGGTTAAGTGAACACAATCCATTCGACAGAACTTCCGGCAACATCGGCACAACTTGCGATGGAAAATAAACTGAGTTACCACGGCTGCGTGCTTCGGTATCCAAAGGAGTTTGTGGGCGCACATAATAACTGACGTCTGCAATCGCTACCCATAACCGCCAGCCACCGCCCCGTTTTCTTTCGCAATAAACCGCGTCATCGAAATCACGAGCATCTTCACCATCAATAGTAACCAATGGTAATTCTCGTAAATCAACTCGCCCTTGTTTAGCCAATTCGGGTACATTCTCATCCAGATCAGCGACCTGTTTTTCCACCATTGGCGGCCAATTATAGGGAATTTCATGGGTTCGAAGAGCAATATCAACCGCCATGCTTGTTCCCATCGTTTCACCGAGTACCTCAACAATTTTGCCAATCGCTTTAGTACGGCGAGTCGGGCGATTCGTCAATTCCACAACGACGACATTACCCATTCTTGCTCCACAGATCTCCTCTTTAGGGATCAAGATATCGAAGCACAAACGGCTATCATCAGGTACAACAAACCCCATACCAGCATCAATAAAATACCGCCCAACAATTTGGCTGTTCTTTGGCTCCAACACTCTTACAACTCGAACTTCAACCCGACCTTTACGATCCGGACGCAAAGGTTGTGCCAGTACAACATCGCCATGGATCGCCATTTTCATCTGCTCTGCCGACAAATAAAAATCTTCTTTGTGGCCTTCCACTCGCAGAAAACCGTAGCCATCACGATGACCAATCACTATACCCTTCAATAAGTCCAATCTTTCTGGTAACGCATAACACTGGCGGCGAGTGAAAACTAATTGTCCATCACGTTCCATTGCCCGCAAACGACGGCGCAATGCTTCCTGTGCATCTGCGCTGGTTAACTGAAGTTCCTGTGCTAGTTCCTGACGACTTACCGGAGTGGTGTGTTTAGAAAGGATATCCAAGATATATTCCCGACTTGGGATAGGAGATTCGTATTTTTCAGCCTCTCGTTCCTGAAAAGGATCTTTTGACATCGCAATTCCTCTGTTGTCATCAGTAAGCTGTTTATCCCCATATTTCATTTCTTGTTTCATTTTGTCAGCAACAATTTATAAAGGGGACGATTGTCTTCGACCATATCGGCCAAAGTATATTGATTCAATTCTGCCAAAAAATTTTCTACTGCTCGATTCAATACTGATTTTAAACGACAAGCAGGTGTAATATGGCAACTACTACAATTAACTAATCCAAGTGGTTCTAATGCACGAACCACATCACCGATTTTAATCTCGCTGGCAGCCTTACCCAGACTAATGCCGCCATTTTTCCCCCTAACAGCATTAACTAGCCCCAAGTTACTCAGTTGATTAATTATTTTTACCATATGATTACGTGAGACACCGTAAACTTCCGTTACTTCAGTAATGTTTGTCATCTGGCCTTCTGGTAAAGAAGCCATATAAATCAGGGCACGTAAGCCATAATCGGTAAAACTGGTTAACTGCACACTTACCTCTGGGTGGCTGAATATAACGGGGGGTTATTGATAACCAAACAAACAGATATTATTGGTTTATCATTAGCTGGTCACATTATGTGGGTATTTTAAAAATTAAGCAAAACGAGTGGCTCTCTTTTCCTTCTATCTCCTCAAAACACAAAATCAGATAGTAAACATAACTTTTTGTGGAGAGTGATAAAATTCGAAGCTATACGACTTTGCAAGAGAAAAAATCAAGGGCAATCATTACAAGAAGCTGATGAGCGTCTTAGCTCACCAGCAGATTATCTAAATATCAATTTATTTCACTTTATCAAACACTTCGGCTTGTCTGCCGAAAAATCAATCCAGGGATTGGTCCCAAGCAATTCTGAATGAGATACGCCAGGATCAACAATCTATTTTTTCTCGCAGCTACTGCTAAACACAAAATGGCTGCTGGAAAAGGGATCATTAACTTGAAGAAGAACAAGGCAACAGCAATAAGTAGGTAGGCATTGTGGACTTGCCAGTGACTTAAACCGGGCATAAAGCCCGGTTGTAAATACTTTAAAGATTTAAAATCATCAATTAAGCATCAAATGGATCACGCAGGATCATGGTTTCAGAACGATCTGGGCCTGTAGAAATAATATCAACAGGAACACCGGTTAGCTCTTCAACACGTTTGATATAATTCAATGCTGCTGCTGGTAACTGGCTGTGTTCTTTAACACCGAAAGTGCTTTCATCCCAACCTGGCAGAGTTTCATATACCGCTTCCAAACCTTCCCAGTTTTCTGCGGCCAAAGGAGTCGTCTCAATAACAGTACCATCAGACTTACGATAGCCAACGCAGATTTTCACTTCTTTCAGGCCATCCAGTACGTCCAGTTTAGTCATACAGAAACCAGACAGAGAATTAATTTGGATCGCGCGACGAATAGCAACAATATCCAACCAGCCAGTACGGCGGCTACGCCCTGTGGTTGCACCGAATTCTTGACCTTTCTGGCGCAGATATTCACCGGTCTCATCAAACAGTTCAGTTGGGAATGGGCCAGCGCCAACACGGGTAGAGTAAGCTTTAATGATACCCAGTACGTAATCAACGTAACGTGGTCCCAGACCTGAACCAGTTGCAACACCACCCGCGGTAGTATTGGAAGAAGTTACATAAGGATAAGTACCGTGGTCGATATCCAGCAATGTACCCTGCGCACCTTCGAACATTACCAGTTCACCTTTCTGAGTTGCTTTGTAAAGCAGGTCAGAAACGTCAACTACCATGCCAGTCAGAATATCCGCAACTGCCAGAATATCATCCAGCGTTTTCTGATAATCAACAGCAGGTTCGTTGTAATAGTTAACCAATTGGAAATTATGGTAATCAATGATTTCTTTCAGCTTAACTGCGAAAGTTTCTTTATCGAACAGATCGCCCACACGCAGGCCACGACGAGCCACTTTATCTTCGTATGCAGGCCCGATACCACGGCCAGTTGTACCGATAGCCTTAGCACCGCGTGCCTTTTCGCGAGCATTATCCAATGCAACATGATAAGGCAGGATCAACGGACAAGCTTCGGAAATAAGCAAGCGCTCACGTACAGGAACCCCACGTGATTCAAGCTCCTTCATCTCTTTCATTAAAGCATCTGGTGCTAAAACGACCCCATTTGCGATAATGCTAATGACATTTTCACGTAAGATCCCAGATGGGATTAAGTGGAGAACGGTTTTTTCACCGTTGATGACTAGTGTATGGCCTGCATTATGGCCGCCCTGATAACGAACCACATATTTAGCCCGTTCAGTCAGCAAGTCGACGATTTTACCCTTGCCCTCGTCACCCCATTGGGTGCCCAATACGACAACGTTCTTACCCATTTCAAAAGTTCACTCGGTTGCTTAAAAATGGATTCTAACATCTCATTTAGCACCTTTCAGTATTTTTTCTCACTTCTGTTATTTCGTTTCGTCATATTAATGGGCTGCTAAGTAAATATTGGTGATGATGGCAAACAAAAAACTAGCATGAAAAAGCCACTGTAAGTTTTCTTACAGTGGCTCAGATGAGATTTCTTTTTTCAATTCAGGCGAATATAAAACAATTCACCTATCAGAACTCATTAGTGATCAACACGGTTAACATGATCACGCTGTTTAGTCGGCTCTTTCATATAACGGAAGAAATCAGTATCCGGACTGAGAACCATGATATTCCCCTCATTCTTGAAACTTTTCTCATAAGCACGCAAGCTACGGATAAAAGCGTAGAAATCAGGATCTTTATTGAAAGCATCAGCAAACAGTTTAGTGGCTTCTGCATCGCCTTCACCACGTAAAACCAGTGCCTGACTATATGCCGCTGCTTTAATCTCAGTAGCAGATTTGTCAGCCGCTGCACGGACCTTCTCAGCTTCTTCCATACCCTGCGAACGATGGCGACGAGCTACCGCTTCACGTTCTGCACGCATACGCTGGTAGATTGCACCAGAAACTTCATCAGGCAAGTTGATTTGCTTGATACGGACATCCACAACTTCAATTCCTAACGCAGCCATACTGTTCGGGTTGAAAGCGGGTTGTTCACCTTTAGTTTCTTTCTTCACACGGGCAGCAGCAGAGACGATTGCACTGTCTGCGGAAGAATCATCGTCACTTGTACCCAGGTTCAGAGCATTACGCACATCCGTCGTCAAACGACCACGGGAGTCTGTCACAATACCACGAACATCCAGACGACCAATTTCAGAACGCAGGCGGTCACTGAATTTACGTTTTAACAGCACTTCAGCTTGAGAAATCGAACCATTCCCCGTTGCCAGATAATAGCTACTGAAATCTTTAATCCGCCATTTCAGATAAGAGTCAACAATCAGGTCCTTATTTTCACTTGTCAGAAAGCGATCAGCCTTGATATCCATCGTCTGGATACGAGCATCAAGTGTTTTGACAGTTTCAATAAATGGAATTTTAAAATGCAGGCCGGGCTGATAAACCATTGGCTTATTTTCAGCATCACGCACCACTTTACCAAAGCGCAGCATAATACCACGCTGACCTTCATATACGATAAATATCGATGAATACAGCACAACCAATACGGCGGCAATAGCAAAGACGAACGACTTACGCATGATTATGGTCTCCCTTGTCTTGTCGTATCACCACGCAGGTTGTTTGAATCATCATAGCCAGAACTGCCATAACCAGAGTTGCTATAACTAGATGGCCCGTGTGTTGGTGTAGAATGTGTCGAGCTGCGTTGCTCCGATGTTACCTTTACTTCTGATGGCTTAACCTTTGCGGCTTCAGTTTGACTACGCAGAACCTGATCCAGTGGCAATACCAGCATGTTGTTGCTCTTTTCATTTGCAATCACTTTACGGGTATTACTTAGAATACGCTCCATTGTCTCAATATAAAGGCGCTCACGGGTAATTTCCGGTGCAGCTTTATATTCTGGCAGGATTTTAGCGAAACTTGCCACTTCACCCTGTGCATTCAATACGACACTGACTTTATAGGCTTTAGCTTCTTCGATAATACGTTGAGCGTCACCCTTGGCAATCGGTAAGACAGAGTTTTTATAGGCTTCTGCTTCACGAATCGTTTTCTGCTCTTCTTCGCGGGCTGCGATAACGTCATCAAACGCCGCTTTCACCTCTTCAGGTGGACGCGCAGTCTGGAAGTTAACATCCAACAAAGTGATCCCCATATTGTACGGACGAATGGTTTCTTCCAGTACCTTTTGGGTATCGTTACGCACAATAGTACGATCCGCAGTCAGGATTTTTTCCATTGTGTATTTGCCGACAACCCCGCGCACAGCACTGTCGGTCGCTTGACGCAGACTGTTATCAGGATTAGTGACATTGAAAAGATAAGCGGCAGGGTCAGTAACACGATACTGAACGTTCATTTCAGCACGTACTACGTTTTCATCCGATGTCAACATGACACCCGATGTTGCCAATTCACGAACAGATTCAACGTTAACAGCACGAACCCTGTCGATAAATGTCATCTTCCAGTTCAAGCCGGGCTGCACGATATGGCTAAATTTACCCAATCGGGTAACAACGCCACGTTCTGTTTCTTTAATGGTATAGAAACCACTTACAACCCAAACAGCAACTGCAGCAGCAACAGCGAGACCAATAAGACGCCCACCAAATTTAAAGTTCTGTCCAGAACCATTTCCACCTTTGTTTCCACCGAGACCACCGAGTTTTTCACTCAGTTTACGGAACAGATCGTCGAGATCAGTTGCCCCACGGTTTCGACCACCTTTATTGTTGCCGCCGGAGTTGCCGCCATTATTATTGCTGCTTCCCCACGGGTCGCGGTCCTGTCCGTTATTACCGGGCTGATTCCACGCCATGTTTTAGCTCCACTTTTAATTTTTCACTGGTTTTTCAGAGGTGACTGCTCTCCACCCTGACGGGTGAGGCTTCCCACTTCACAGGCCATTGCCTGTCCCTGACAGGTCTGACAGCGGCCTCCATGGGCAGAAACGATAACTTTCATCGTTTCGTAAGCAACCAATATTTTTGGGTGATACTTTTGACAGTGCTGATTTCGTCACTGCAATTCTGGCACAGTCATTTCATCACCACCATTCCATCACCGCTACTCCATGACTTTAAGCACCTTGAAATGGCAGACAAAATGATACCTTGTTTGTCGTCCTGCGCCAATCAATCAGACAACATAGTCTGGTAAATTTGGCTCATGTTTGCACAGACGACGCCAATCAACCATTGGCATCCTGACTTCAAGCCCCAACTGGCCATCTTCTTCCATCCACTCACGTTCAATCGCCTGAAGCTGGTAAAAACGACTACGTAAACGCCCTGCTTCTGGTGGAAGATGCAATTCATAATGCGCAATTTCCCCTGAAAGACGCTCAGTCAGCGCCTGTAATAACAGAGGGATACCTTCTCCAGTCTGAGCAGAAAGCCAGACTCTCACCGGACGATTTTCCTCATCACGGTCAATACGGGGAACAAAATCAGCCAACATATCGATTTTGTTCATCACCAGTAGGGAAGGGATCTCATGCGCCTCAATCTCTTCCAGGACACTATCAACAGCAAGGATATTTTCATCCAAACGATTATCTGACGCATCAACAACATGAAGCAGCAATCTTGCCTGCCGGGTTTCTTGCAAAGTAGCCTTAAACGCTGCAACCAAATCATGAGGCAAATGACGAATGAAACCAACGGTATCAGCCAAGACAACCGGACCGACATCATTCACATTGATCCGACGCAATGTAGGGTCGAGAGTAGCAAAAAGCTGATCAGCAGCATATACCTCAGCTGAGGTTATTCTATTGAATAAACTTGATTTCCCTGCGTTGGTATAACCGACGAGGGAAACAGTAGGAATATCCGCTTTATTACGTGCCTGACGCCCCTGTTCGCGTTGCTTTTCTACTTTATTGAGACGCCCCAGAATCTGCTTGATCTTGTCACGCAGCATACGGCGGTCTGATTCCAGCTGGGTTTCTCCCGGACCACGTAAACCAATCCCCCCTTTCTGGCGTTCAAGGTGAGTCCAACCCCGAACTAAACGGGTGGATAAATGACGCAATTGTGCAAGTTCTACCTGTAACTTACCTTCATGCGTTCTTGCCCGCTGGGCAAAAATATCCAGAATCACACCCGTGCGATCAACAACACGGCATTGACACAGGCGTTCAAGATTACGTTCCTGAGCAGGACTGAGTGTATGATTAAACAACACCACATCTGCGCCACTGTTTTTGACTGCTTCAGCAATTTCTTCTGCTTTGCCTTCCCCGACAAAATATTTCGGATGCGGAGCCTTACGGCTACCTGTCACTATCTGCACAGGAGAAACACCTGCGGAAGTCACCAATGATTCGAATTCACCGAGATTTTCCGTATCTTTTTCCTGTGAGAAAAAAACATGCACCAGAACAGCTAGTTCTCCGCCTTCATAACGATCAAACAACGGTGCAACCCCTCAGGCTGAGTAAAATCCATAGGAAAAACATAGGTAAAGGCTCCCTACCTATGTTTTTATTTACATCAGGCACTATCACTGATTTATTCAGCGATATCATTTTCCTGCTGTGCCGCCGAGCTAGTATTAGCCTGATAATTTCCTACACTGGCTCCCACATTTGCATTGCTACCATGGTGAGACACTGGGCGAGAAGGCACAACAGTAGAGATGGCGTGTTTATAAACCATCTGACTGACTGTGTTTTTCAGCAAAATGACAAATTGGTCAAAAGATTCAATTTGACCCTGCAATTTGATGCCGTTGACTAAATAAATAGAAACCGGGACCCTTTCACGTCGTAATGCGTTCAGGAATGGATCTTGCAAAGATTGCCCCTTAGCCATTCTATATTTTCCTTATTTTGTTGTTTTTAACTAAGAACCCATTGGTTCGAAAAATTAACTACTCAAAAATGACACTTTGTACTGATCAATTGTACACAATCAATAAATTTATGTACTAATAACCTGCATGACTGTATTTAGTGCTTGTTCAGGTTGATCACTGTCCAACCAAGTCACATTGTCCCAACTCCTGAGCCATGTGATCTGACGCTTCGCTAGCTGGCGAGTCGCACAGATACCACGATAAACCATCTCATCATGAGAGATTTCGCCTGCGAGATAAGACCACATCTGACGATAACCAACACAACGAATGGAAGGTAAATCTGTATGCAAATCGTTACGAGCATAAAGCGCTTTAACTTCATCTTCAAACCCTGATTTGATCATTTGTTCAAAACGGGCAGCAATGCGCTGATGCAGAACTTCACGGCTTGCAGGCGCAATCGCAAACTGATGAACACGATAAGGCAATACTTCTCCAGACGTTTCAATCAATGTAGTTAGAGTTTTACCCGAAATCCGAAAAACTTCCAGTGCACGAGTAAGACGTTGTGGATCATTTGGGTGAATTCTTGCGGCAGCGACCGGATCAATCTCCTGCAACTGCCGATGCAATGCGTCCCACCCCTCTTCCGCTGCTTGCTGCTCAATCTGTGCCCGCACGTTAGGATTTGCAGAAGGCAATGGCGATAATCCTTCTAGTAATGCTTTGAAATATAGCATGGTTCCGCCAACCAAGAGTGGAATTCTCCCGGCGGCCGTAATTTCTGCCATGTGTTCCACCGCATCACGACGAAAATCAGCAGCAGAATAAACTTCGGCAGGATCCAAAACATCAATCAAACGATGAGGTGCCTGTACCTGTTCTTCTGTGGAAGGTTTCGCTGTACCAATATCCATGCCACGATAAATCAATGCAGAATCAACGCTAATCAGTTCAACCGGAAGATGATGACGTAAAGCGATTGATAATGCCGTTTTTCCTGAGGCAGTTGGCCCCATGATAAAAATGGCTGTAGGCAATTGTTGAGTTTTTAAATCACTCATGATTAAAAAGTGCCACCACTGCTTGTAAGTCAATAAATTGTAATAATCCCTCAGGCGGAGATTCCACCAACTGAGGGCAAAGACGTTCGACATCAGCTAAAAGCTGAACAGCCTGCGCAACATTCCACGTTTCGTGTTCGCTCCCCAAATGACGGGAAAGCCAGATCGCCACCTGTTCTACAGAGGCCGATGGCTGCTCTATCAGATAACCCAACAAGGCCGGAAAAAGTTTTGGCAGGTTCTGTTGGCGCAGAGGCAACGATACCGCATGAATGGTTACTTTTCCATGCGCGACAGTAGATTCAATACCAAAAGTCTTTAATAGTTCACTATTCTGCTTTAAGACGCGCATTTCTGCCGGATCGAGAGACAGTTTCAATGGGATAAGCAGTGGTTGTGATTTTAGCCCTTGTTCTCCCGGAGTTAACTGTGCCTGCCTCAGCCAACGCTCCGCAACAGGTAAAGACAACAATCCAATGCCTGACACCGACTCAAACAAAGCATAGTGAGAATCATAGATACTTAATACCTTGCCGAAACTATAACTACTACTTTTCCCCTGTACGGCAGTTAAATGAGTTGGTGTTAATGTTGTTTTTTCCGTGTCAGGCGTTGGGTTTCCAGAACCCCGTTTCTCAGGCGTTGCCTTTTCAGGAAATAATGGTTGTTTTTCCTCCGACGCAAACTGCATCAGTTTCTGATACAACTCCCCCTGTTTTTTCTGATAATTTTCCCCATGATAAGGCTGCCGATTAGAGACATGTTCTGAACACTGGCCTGAAGATGGATTTTTGAGTGGTTCTTGCCTTTGCTTATCATGCTGCCCGGACGAAGATGAAGATAGAGAACGGGAAGATGATGGTGTATTTGAAGGCGACTCTGCCGATAATGTCTTTGGTTGTCGGTGAAAATGGTTTTCTCCCGCAGAAGGCCGATTTTCCGGTATCCAATTAGCGGTATTCTCCTGACAATCAAGTCCTGGTTCAGTGCCATTGCTCCGCTGTTTCAATACTGCTGCTACGCCCTGATAAATAAAATCGTGCACCAAACGCGCCTGATGAAAACGTACTTCATGTTTAGCCGGATGCACATTGACATCGACCTGATGCGGGTCGATCTCCAAGTACAGAACATAAGCAGGTTGCTGCTCTCCTTGTAGCAGATCTTGGTAAGCCTGACGAATAGCGTGATTAATCAGCCGATCCCGCATCATACGTCCATTAACATAGCAATACTGAGTATCACCAGCCACAGCGGTATTCATAGGATCAACCACCCAACCTTTGATAGATAAAGAATCGTGCTGCCATGATAGTGCAAGAGCCTGCTGCACAAATGCCGCGCCACAAATTGTTGCCAATCGACGTTCATGCTGAGATGCTTCTTTGGCCGGGCGATACTGACGAACCAATTTTCCATTGTGATTCAAATTGATCGCCACATCCAGCCGGGCAAGTGCGATTCTACGCATGACTTCATCAATATGACTGAACTCCGTTTTTTCCGTTCTCAGAAATTTTCGACGGGCAGGCGTGTTATAAAACAGGTCTAAAACCTCAACCGTCGTTCCAACAGGGTGAGAAGCTGGTTTTACCGTTACTTCCATATCACGGCCTTCAGCATAAGACTGCCATGCTTCGGCCTGATTTTCAGGACGAGATGTTAGCGTCAGCCGTGAAACGGAACTGATACTGGCTAGCGCCTCCCCTCGGAATCCCATACTGACAATGGCTTCCAGATCATCAAGAGATGCTATTTTACTGGTAGCATGCCGAGCCAATGCCAACGTGAGGTCTTGCCTGCTAATACCACAGCCGTTATCACGAATACGGATCAATTTTATGCCACCGCGCTCAATATCAATGTCAATGCGGGTAGCGCCAGCATCAAGGCTATTTTCCACTAACTCCTTCACCACCGATGCAGGGCGTTCAACCACTTCACCAGCAGCAATCTGATTTGCCAATTGTGGGGGTAATATCCTGATAGCCATCATTCGACCTTATTCACTGTTTCTTACGTGTTAATTCTTACATGTTAATTCTACGTATAGTTTCTTGCTCACGGTTTAAAATTACTTTGGTGCTGTTTGCAACGGATTAGTCTGAAAATAGTGACGTAACCCCAGATGGATGGCTTGCGCCAATTTTTCTTGATACTGATCAGAACTCAGCAACCCTTCTTCTGACGAGTTACTGATAAAACCCGTTTCTACCAAGATGGAAGGAATATCCGGTGAACGCAGAACCCCCAAACTGGCATGCTCTGGTGTGCGTTTATGCAAAGAACTAACCTGAGTTAACTGATGCAAAACCTGAACAGCAACGTCATAACCTACCCGTTGTGAATGCCCGAATTGCAGATCCAGCACAGCCTGACTCAAAAAAGGATCAGTACCATTGGCAAGAGCATCTCCCGCACCACCTAACAATTCAGATTGTTTCTCATGCTGCTCCAGCCAATTCCCCAATTCACTGTTCGCACGACGATTGGACAATACCCAAACAGAAGCTCCTTTGGCACTACGATTGGGTGCAGCATCCGCATGAATGGAAACCAGCATATTGGCTTTGTGTTTACGGGCGACCTCCGATCGTCCTGCTACCGAAATAAAATAATCACCATTCCGTGTCAGGACAGGTTTGAACATGGGATCATTGCGCAGGAGTACTTCCAGTTTACGCGCTACACTGATGGTAACATTCTTTTCCCGCAATCCTCGCTGCCCGATTGCCCCCGGATCTTGCCCTCCATGCCCGGCATCAATGGCAATAACAATTGGATATTTTCCTTTAGTTGCCTTAGTTAGCTGTTTTTTCACTACTTGTTCACCATGAGCAAATTGTTCACCATGAGCAGACGCAGTTTTAGCAGCTTGTTTTGTCAGCATTGTACCAGAAGTTGGCTTATTTGTTAGTAATTGCTTACCTTCATTTGATACTGGATTTTTCCTGAATGCAGGTTTTTCTTTCAATGTTGATGAAGGACTCGCAGTACCCTCTACTTTCAGAGTAAAGATAATCTGGTACTGATGGCCTGATTGCTTCACAACGGAAGTTGCTGTTGCCTTCTGTGCCAACTCCAGCACAATTCGCTTATGAAGTAAATCAGGTGGCTGACTGGTTCGGACTACTTTTACTAAATTTTGTTTTGCCTGACCCTGGCCTGATAAATGCATTGGCAACCCTGTGAAATTAGCAGATTGAAGAATATCCACCACCAGTCTTTCAGGGCTATGCAGAGGGAAAAAACGATACTCAGGATGCCCGCCTGTGAACCCCAACGTCACAGTCGCTTCAGATGGACTATTGCTCACATGCACATTTGACAGCGTAGACGCCATTGCTGTTGTCATAACCAGTTGGCTTAATATCACAAACAACATACACACCATCAGCCAATGGGGTTGCCATTTTTGTATCGTCTTCACGGAGAAGAAGGCATTCATCATGGTCAGGGATTCCTTCATAAGGATTTCAGATTATCCAGTAAATTTTCACCATATTCAGATAACGCCACAAAACGCGCTTGTCGACCTTCATTGTTATAGGTCAAATGCAACTCAATATCAGCTTCAGGCAAAAAACCTGCCCCCTGCTGCGGCCATTCCACCAAACAAATGGCATCCTGATGAAAATAATCCCGAATCCCCATAAATTCCAATTCTTCTGGATCAGCCAGACGGTACAAATCAAAATGATAAACAGAACGTGGTTGCAAGGTATAAGGTTCCACCAACGTATAAGTAGGGCTTTTTACATGTCCCTGATGACCGAGAGCTTGCAGGAAACCACGACTGAATGTCGTTTTTCCTGCACCAAGATCACCATATAAATAAATAACATAGCCGCGTTCGCAAGCTGCCGCCACTGCATTGCCGAGTGCAACCGTAGCATTTTCATTTGGAAGTGATAAAACGAGTTCTTTCATCGAAAATTATCTATTGTATTTATTAAATTGAAGGATATTGAAATATACACATCCTCTTTCAAGTCGAGACCTGAAATCCATAAGGTATATAAAAAGGCATATCAGCCAAATAATATTAGTTTAATCAATAACCATAACATAACTTAGCTATTATCATTTAGCATCTTCTGTGCTGACACCAAGCCGGATACCACATTTTTTGTCTTCAATCTATCCTGTGTTACTCTACGCTCCTTTTATAGCAGTAAATTAATATTTAATGGCAACCCCTCTCGATCTGAGTCTTCTGGCAACAAACATCAAGCAATGGGGGCTTTCCCTCGGTTTCCAGCAAGTTGGCATCTGTGACACTGATTTATCCACAGAAGAGCCGAGATTACAGGAATGGCTCGATAAGCAATACCACGGTGAAATGGACTGGATGGCACGTCACGGTATGATGCGAGCACGCACCCATGAATTACTGCCCGGCACTTTGCGGGTTATTAGTGTACGCATGAATTACCTGCCCACCAAAGCGGCTTTTGCCAGTACATTGAATGACCCTGAACTGGGCTATGTTAGCCGTTATTCACTGGGTAGAGATTACCATAAGCTGCTACGCCAACGGCTTAAAAAGCTAGGTGAACAAATACAGGACTATTGCAGCTTCCATGAATACCAAGGGACTCTGAATTTTCGTCCCTTCGTCGATTCAGCTCCCATTATGGAACGCCCATTGGCAGCAAAAGCCGGACTTGGTTGGGTTGGCAAACACTCACTTATATTAAACAGGGAATCGGGTTCTTGGTTCTTTCTGGGAGAATTACTGATTAACCTTCCCTTACCTATCGATACTCCTCAAGAAGAACAATGCGGGCGTTGTGTCGCCTGTATGACTACCTGCCCGACAGGAGCAATTGTAGAACCTTATACGATTGATGCACGCCGCTGTATTTCGTACCTGACGATTGAACTCGACGGATCTATCCCAGAAGAATTTCGTCCATTGATGGGAAACCGGATTTATGGTTGTGACGATTGCCAACTTATTTGTCCCTGGAATCGTTTCTCACAATTAACGGATGAAGATGATTTCAGCCCTCGTGCCGTACTGCATACGCCTAAGTTACTCGATTTATTCAGTTGGAGCGAAGAAAAGTTCCTGCGCATAACGGAAGGCTCAGCCATACGACGTATCGGTTATCTACGTTGGCTGCGCAATATTTCAGTTGCGTTAGGTAACGCACCTTATCGGGATGAAATTGTACTAATTCTAGAAAAAAGAATCGGCTTGAGTGATGTATTAGATGAACATATTCACTGGGCCATTGCTCAACAGATATCTCGTCGGAGCGCTAATGCAATTGAAGTCCAAACGTCGCAACAGAAACGATTAATACGGGCAATTACTAAAGGGTTACCCAGAGATGCTTAATATACAATCAGCTTAATTTCTTATTAAAAAAACCGTCTGTTTCCTTGTGAATAAAATAAAAACGCTTTGTTGATCAAGGCGCAAAGAAAGGATAAATATTAATTCAATATTTTTGAATAATAGCTAATTATTCTAATTTATCAATTAGTTAATTAATGGATATTATTTTAAATAATGGGTTACAAAGCTTAAATGTCATCGTATTGCCTGTGGATAACTCTGTGTAACAATCAAAGCAATGCCGGACAACTCAATAGGGTAGTTACGTTAAATACTGTGGATAAAAAATAGAGATTGCACTTCGTTGGAAAAGTATTAGGTATTGGCAATAAAAACGGAATCCACTTCCCCATTCTAGACACTACTGGAGAAATTTTCCTCTGCCTACCCAAAAATGAGGCGGCATTATGGACTTGTTGAGGCAGGATGGCAAGCGCTTTATCAATAAATTATTTTTGGCCAAATTCTGACAAGTTATACTGATACGGAATAAGAAGTGCCAACACTCAATGCTGGCACTTTTTTCTACCGAATATTTCATTATCAACTATTACCATTCATTATTATCCGGTAAATTTAACGTAACAATAGGATGAACAAACATAGCAACAGGATAAAAATGACTTTAAAGCGTTTTTATCCTTTCAACCAGTTCCCTTGATGACTCCCAGTCGTATTGACTGTAAAGACGCCCCAACGTTTGATAAGGAGCTCCGGCATAAAACAGTTCATACTGATGGTGTCTTGAAGCACACTCTGAACCTACCGCATCCCACACCAACTTCATCAACCTGACCCTTTCGACAGGTGAAGCAATGGATGAATACTGTGTTTTTTCAATAACACTTAAAATTTCATCATCCTCTAAATCAGCCGCACTTGATGGCAACATCAAAACGCCTCCCCCCGCCAGTTTTCTGATTGTCTCCAATACATTTGGATACATTGACTGCGAGATCACCCGATACGTATAAAGCATGGTCTTATCAGGCAAATAAAATCCATTATGAACTTTTGGGCAATGAAGCACACTCTTAAACAACCCTTCAATATTCATGGCATAGCAGGCGAGCTGTGCGAGTGATTCCTTCACAGCAGGATACTCGCAGACACCATTGGTTTCAGCCATCGCCTGCGCTAATCCCGCTAAAAAGTGCAGTTTTACTGCATAACGGGCCAGGCTTTGGATATCCATCAAAATTTCCGTAGCCGTTGACTCCATCTGCTTAGTGCACATATCGATATCTTCAAAGATAAATACTCTTTCCCAAGGCACCAGAACATCATCGAAATAGAGCATTGAATCATTTTCATCAAACCGGGATGACAAGGGATAATCTGTGGGATTAGCACCAAACTCATAGGAGCGTCTGGATATAATTTTTATGCCTTTCGTATTGAGTGGCATAGCAAAAGAGAGCGCATAGCGTTCATCAACAACTTTTTTCAGCGGCTTAGTAGTACCGACCAATACTTCATCAGCCAATACAGCGCCCGTAGCAAGCATTTTAGCACCTCGGACAATAATGCCCTCGGCATTCTTTTCCACTACACCAAGAGCATGATAGATATTCTTATCATGTCCACCAGGTGTCTTTGAACGATCACCTTGCGGATTAATCAGGGCATAAGCCAGATAAAGATCATTCTTACTCGCATAGGCAAAATATTTTCGCAAAGCATCAGCGCGTTCTTGAGAGTAAGATTCGAATAACTCAATATGTGTCAGCATTCCGGCTAACGCCGATGACGTGTAATCGGGGCTTCTGCCAAGCCAGCCCACCGTCTGCTTAGCCCATTCATATGCTGCATAACCGCGCGCAATTAGCTGTTCAGGGGTAGAAGGCAACTGCCAGTATAAACTCAACTGCTCGCCAGCTTCTGTTGTGAAAGTCATCTTATCCGCATACTGAATTTTATAATCATACAAATTCGCTACAGATCTAATCGCATTCCTGAATGCCGGGTGATCTACATGATCTGTGATCTTTTCGCCATTGATAAAAATAGTGCGTCCATCACGTAAATCCTCCATATATTGCTTTCCGGTTCTTACCATCTTTTCTATGCTCCTATCGATAACGACGATTTTTAAAGGTCAAGAAAAGAAATCTTTTTATTCAGCACTGGAGATCCAATATACAAGGATAATTGTCCTCAATTGGGAATAATATGACTACGATACATCTCATCAAAATATCGCAGAAAACAACAGCCTATTAGCCGTACCGACACTGGTCGTGATTACCCTTTCCAGCACAAAAAAAGAATATACTTTTCAAGGCAATGAGATATATTCATGTGGATTAACCAGAAAAGCGATATCAAATTACGATGTCATCATAATAATGAATAACAAGCGAATTAGCTTAATTAGTGGGTATTATAGTTTTATGACACTGTTTTATCTATTATATGAATTTACCCTCCATTATATTTATTATTCAAGAATATAAAACATTACTCTAACTCTTCACGAATTTCTTATTGTGAGATAACTCATTACTTTTCATTTGTCTTTACTGTATATTTATATCGTTTAGCTATAAGCTAATACACAAATGACATATTGGATAATCAAGGTCACGTATTCAATCCGT
>NZ_CAWMEB010000002.1:0-52012 GCF_963866145.1 Xenorhabdus sp. NBAII XenSa04 | reverse complement strand
TTTGCACACCGGGTTAATAAAAGGGAACAGAAGCATCAGTAATTTCTCCCGTGTTTTCCTGCTGCGATCACCAATAACATGATCCACAATGTGTTTTATACGGGGTTCCCAAGCTTGCCAAAACCAGCGTTGATTATGTGATAATTATTTTGAATGAAGTTAATTTGAATTATGCTAATTTAAATTTTCTTACTATTATTAATAAGTAAAAAAATGGGTACTGTTATAGAGATGAAAAATCAGGTAAAGGTCTCAGCTAATATAAAAACTTCTGAGGTATTGATATATGTCATCATGTACAAGTAAAATTATTGGTTTTTTCCTTTTAATCTATACATTATTTACGCCTTCTACAATAATTAACGCTTTAGCGGAAGCTAATATAAAACCGGAAAAGTTGCATACTCATTTAGAAAAAACTAATGATACCTCAGAGCTTGATATACCACATGTTATTGGCAGCAATGTCCAAAGGGTAAGTCATATTTTATCTTCTTCCCCTTCAAAACTCGTAGAACAGGCAACATCCTATGCTTTGGGTAAATTTAATAGCACTGTTTCCTCTGAAGCCCAGAAGTGGTTATCTCAATTCGGCACAGCTAAAATTAACTTTGGTCTGGATAGAAAAGGCAAACTGGAAAATCATTCATTAGATCTGTTATTACCTCTTTACGATAATAAAACCAGCTCGCTACTTTTTTCTCAATTAGGTTACCGTAACAAAGACAGCCGGAATACAATTAACGTTGGTTTTGGGGGACGTTATTTTTATCAGGGCTGGATGTATGGCCTAAATGCCTTTCATGATCATGACATTACGGGTAAGAATAAGCGCCTGGGATTAGGTGGTGAAATATGGGGGGATTATATCAAGCTGGCGGCCAACGCGTATTATCGGCTAAGTGACTGGCAAATTTCGCGAACCTTCGAAGAGTATCATGAACGCCCCGCCAATGGCTATGATATTAATGGAGAATTCTTCCTGCCTGTTTACCCTAATCTCGGGGGCAAATTATCTTATGAGCAATATTTTGGCGAGAACGTGACTTTATTTAACCGGGAGACCAAACAGAAAAACCCCAGTCTGGTCAAGCTGGGGATAACTTATACGCCAATCCCCTTGATAACCATTGGGATGGATTATAAACAGGGGGAAAGAAATCGGACTGAAACCCAATTTCTGGCAAGTTTAAATTACCGAATGGGTGTACCGTTGAGTGCGCAGTTGTCATCCGATAATGTGGAATCAATGCGTACCCTGTCAGGTAGCCGTCATGATCTAGTAGAACGAAATCACCATATCGTGCTTGATCATCGGAAAATCCCAGTGGCTGAGTTTTTTGTGCCAGAAGGGAAACCGCAGGGTTACAAAATAAAAGATAATACCCTGACCATCACGACCCAAGGACATACTGAGAAGGATGGCAATTTAACAGCGGATGGGACCAGTAAATATATCTATAAAGCGATTATCGTGGATAAGCATGATCAGAATGTGAAAAAGGGAACTATTATCTCTCATGTGGTTTGGAATAAAGATAAGTCTGTCGATGGACTGACGTTAAAGGCTTCCGAAGGGAGTGTGCAAATAGATAACGACAAAGGGGAATTAACCGCCGAGTTATCTATGACGGGCGGGAAAGAAGAAAAAGACATTATTGTCTCCCTGTCTATTGAAGGAAGCCCTCCCGTCGTCGCGAAAAAGAAGCCTGCAGTCTCTTTTGACAAGGCCAATGTTTTTCTAAGATCGCTTCCAGACACACTGGAGATTAACACCCCTTATGCGCTAACTGTCGTCGCAAAGGATAAAGATGGCAACGCGGAAGCTAACAAGAAGGTGACGTTTACCTCTGAATCGGCAGAAGTTAGCTTTTCCCCCTCCAACACGACAATTGGGGCTAATGGTGAAGCCAACACAGCCATGACCAGTAAAACCGCTGGGGCATTTAAGATAAAAGTCACTGTTGAGGGGTTAGCTACCTTGGAGCCGACGGTCACCTTCGCGGCACCGGTGGAATTTGATATTTCCAGTGTTGAAGTAACCAATTTTGATAAGCAAAAACCATTAATGGGTGATGGAAAAAAGGAATATTACTACAGGGCATTAATTGTAGAAAAATCTAAGAACAAAAAACATATTCCTCCTCAGACATTAAAAAATGTGCAATGGACACACGATCACGGCGGAATAGATAAAGAAAAACTCCCTCCACCCACTCCCTATTCCCCAACAGGCGGAGATAAATTTAAACCCGATGAGAATGGGTACTTATACGCAAAATTGAATAGTTCTGTTGGTGTTGAAAATGTTAAGGTCACATTAACAATACCTAGATCAAGTAGTGATGATACAAAGACTTTTGTCAGTAAAGAGGCAGATAAAAACGTGGACTTCACACCGGTTACTCAACCTGCGGTATTGTATGCTTATAACACCTATACTAATGAAAACAAATACTTTGATAATAAAAGCGGTAAACGTCATCCGCATAACATTTTTTGGACTTTGCGAGGAGAATTGAGAGCATCCGAAAGCTCTGGTCCCTTTAATAAAGATGAAATCATTTATGGTATAAAAGATGTTTATTCACCAACCTATGGAAAAGGGATGTTATCAATTGGTGCTGACAAAAAGGGCCCCATACAATTTAACGCGACAGGCGATGCCACAATAACTGCCACAATAAAAAAACACACTGGAGAAATTCAATTCTATGAATATAAAATGTCTACCCGAAAACTTATCCCCCCTCCTAGTGAGGGGTATCATGATATAACTGATAATATTGTTTGTAGTTATATTACGTCTTCTCCCAACGATATAAAACCTAAGCTATTTTCAGATAAAGAGGCTTCTGACCCTACCAATATTTATAGCCTGTTTAATGAATTTGGTAATTTATATAATTGGGGGGTGTTTAGCTTTATCAGCGGGTTGGATAAAAATAAACCCACTATTGTAGTAGAAAATACCAACTCTGCTATTCGGCAAAAGTACAGAATTTATGATTTTATTAACAATACTTTTGATAAGGCATTAAATGGTATTATTTTATGTTATTTGACCAATATAAAACAGCCCATAAAATGAAAAAACCTTATAAAATAATATAGTATTTCACCAATGAAAAAAAATTATCAACTGATAACTTTTTTTCATTGGTTTTTTAGTTATTATTTATTTAATGTAAAAAACAAACTCAACCATTAATTTGAAAAAACACTTTCAACATAAATAAGTTATTCCATTCATTATTATCCATAGCCAGAATTAATAAAAAATGAGGTAATATAATGACATCACCAATTAATAAAATGACAGTTTCAGCTATTAATAAAGATGATTTTGTTATAGGCAACCATGTTACATTTACTGTAACATTAAATTCGAATCAAGGTATTTCAACGGGAAATAAAGTAACGATAAAAAATACTAGTAATAGATATATAACATTCGATTCAAATTCTGTTGATCTTAAGAACAAAAAGGGAGATCTTACAGCTAATGCACAGTTTGGGTTTACAATCCTCCCGAACACACCGGTCGGTACTGATATTACATTTGAAGTAGAAACCGATGCTCAGGCTGGTGGAGTTAAGTTTACAAGTCAAAAAGTTATGGGTAAAGCTAAAACGCCAAGACTGCCAATGGATATTTCAATTGACAAAAACGCTGATTTAGTCATAGGTCAATATGTTAGTTTTACTGTCACATTAAGTACGGACGGATTTATTAACTTGGGAGGGGTAGTAGTTATAAGCGATCAAAGTAGTAATATAAAATTCGATCCTTTTCCTGTTACTCTGATTACCTCACATGATACAAAAACAGCCATTGCACAGTTAGGGTTTACAGTACTCCCGACAGCAACAGATAATGAAGATATTAAATTTACAGTAAATACGACTGCAACGTCTACTACTGGCACTGTCTTTAGACCTATAAAATTTATGGGTAAAGCTAATGAAATTGATATAAATTCATTAGCACTTTTTGTTGAGAAATTTTATCTACAAGTGCCACTAGATAGTAATTCCATTAAGTCACAATATACAGCAGTATATACGACGTTGAAAAATAAAAATACTCACAAAGCGTTGGTTGGTACGCCTGTATTTATAACATCACAACAGCAAAATAAAATGGAAGAGTTTGACTTTAAGGATGCCAGCAATAGCAATTCTCTCTCTCTTCAAAAAATTGGACCTGCAGGTAAAGGGTTAGTTATCGCGTCGAATGAAAGGGGTATAGTGAAGTTTTATCTCTATACTAAAGAGTCACTGGTAAGTGTACTTAACTTATTGACTCTTATTCAAACCAAATATGAAAATGGAGCTATGGCTCTAGCTAAGAATACCATTTATGCCGTTAACTATATTAACGTAGGTTATTTAAACTCTATAGGAATACCCAATATTGTTGGTAAAGATCCTACTAATTTATTTGGAAATATTTCGGAGTCGGGTTTCTTAACAATTATAAATAGTTACCCAGGCGCATCAAGAGGTGATACCATTTTATTTTTCGTTAATAAAATTTATACTGGTCATTCTGTAAATATCAGTGATCCAACCACACAGTTTCCTAATTACATAGAACTACCTTACTCTATTTTTAAAGAAGGTGATACATCTTATTTTTCTTATACTGCAATTAAGCTGAATGGGGATGCATTGTATTCTATAGAATTGCCAGTGACTTATTTAGGTGGTGTCCCTTATGAACCTGTGTCAAATGTTAAAAGAGATTACGAACTCTGCAGAGTTCATACTAGTCTTGGTGTTGGCCCAGATAATATTATACCTCCTGATAATGATATTAGTTATAGTAATATCATGCAATATCCTGGATATAAACATAAAGGATTATTTATAGAGATCTTACGTTCTGATACTATTGTTCAAAAAGCAAAAACAAATCCAGTCCCATTAAGCATATCAGACATCACCCTAAATATATACGTAAATTCAGACAATAAAAGTTTTACACTTTCTTATACCACTCCAATTGGCTTAGAAAATATTGGTGGTATCGGGAATAAAGACTCTATCTTCTTCCACATTCCTTATGATGATATCGTTGGTGTGAATTGGAGAGGTAATATCAGCTTTGATTATGAATTCTTCAAAGATGAAACAAAACAATATAGTGCAATTTGGAATGGCAATATTGGCACTGTGCCAGACCACACGTGATAATTAATTCATTGTAAAGAATAAGCACTATAGCCAATAAATTTTTGAGTTACATTGTAAGAGCAAGGGAATAAATCCCAGCAATATAGTTTGCTATATTACTGGGATGGGTAAATGCAATCAACAAAGAGATAACTTGAAAGAATACTGGCATATCCCATTTTTATAACATAGATGAGGAAATAGAGATATGTCTAATACAATGGAATTTTCCTTACCTGATAATGGTAATTTAATAATAGGGCAAAGTTTTTTATTTACAGTGACACTATCATCTGATGACAATATAGATGATGGTTCTACTATCTCATTTTATAATAGCAATAATATTACTGTACCACCTGATGCTATCCCCTTAACACTAGATCAAGGCAAAAAAAAAGCTGCAGCAACAGTCATTCTTACTGTACTTAACTCTATAACGGAATATGAAAAAATTTATTTTAGTGTAAAAACTTCATCTAGTGGTTTTCAACCTAAAACGCTGCAAAGCACAGTAAGAACCATTGATTCAAATTCAGTGAGATTAAATATTGATAACCCATTTTTGGCAATTCCGATATCATTTAATATCTCTCAAATTGACTCTATATCAACTAAAATTCATACAATGATAAGAGATAAAAATGGCAAAACATTATCAGGGGTGCCTGTATTTATAAAAACTAATACCATTAATGAGTTAGGAGAAGTAAATATTTATAATAATGATAAAAGTAAAAAAATAAATGTTAATAAATTTGGCGATTTCCAAGGGATTTTTGTCAACTCAGACAATAAAGGCAAGGTGGAATTCTATATTTCCCCCAGAAAATCACTACCCTTAGTGATTGAATTATCTTCTGCAATACCAAACTCAACCGACTATGCTTTCTCTAAAAATCCTATTTTTATTGTTGTTGATAACATTAAAAACTATCGTCAATCTTTGGAAATAATAACTGCTGTTGATGGTAATTTAATATCAAAAGGAGAAAGTAAATTTTGGGTAGATATGTCACCATGTGATGATCATGAAATTGGTGATTTTTTATTATTTTTTGTTAATGAAAAATATAAGTACTACATGAGAGTTCTTAATAAAAACAAAAATTCCCCCTGTTTAATGGAGTTACCTTATTTTATTTTAGAAAAAAATAATATATCAAAACTATCGTATTTTTTTATTCAGTCAAGTGGCTCTATAATGGCTAAATCTCTCCCTGCTGATGTCACTTACAGAGGAGGGCCCAATAGACCGTGGACAGATATTGATAGAATATATGAACCTTGCCAGGTTTATTCTAGTTTTGATGAAATTATAGAACAGGATGGCGATATCAATAACAAAAAGATATCTAATCATACCCACAACTCAGACGATGCAGGTTTGTTTGTCAGAATAACAGGAACTAATGATAACAAAGAGAATACTAAAGTAAAATTTGGCTCAGAAATCATTTTAACTTTATATATTAATTCGAGTACCAGAACGATAAAACATGTCTTTAAAGGTAGTATGCCCTATCAACCAGATAACGCAGGTGAAAAAACAGCAACATTGAAATTTAATATACCTTATAATTTATTAAATAATAACTTGGCATTTCCATATCGCGATGGAGAGATCTTCTTTGATTACCAAATTGGTGATGATAATGATAGTGATGTGACATATGGCGGCATTTGGTCTGGTCATATTGTTACATTTTAAAATGTAACAATATAGAGATAATACCTTATTAGAAATAATTCAATGAAAATTAATCATTAAATTATTTATTACTCTATTAAATTTCCAGAGTTTTTTAAGCTAAAATTTAATTTTATTTACTATATATTTAAAATAACTTTTAGAAAGGTGATTTATGAATGAAAAAATTACTTTGTCAGCTCCTGAATTCCCTCAAAGTAATTCAAATGGAATAATTATTATACCTGACATTATAGCAATGCATATTAACTATATAATGATGAAAGTGAATTCATATGAAGGCGTAGAGTTATTAGATAAAATAGAAGGGGAGATTTATTTAAAAGATAATATCAATGCTAAAGTGAAAAGTATTCCTTATCATGTCACTCCAGATCAACTAAAACAGGATTTCTATCTTTTATTGTTTCATGTGAATGAAATAGAGATATCTGGCTTATGTGAAGCTAAATATATGGTAAAGGATTTAGACGGTAATCATATTTATTCACCAACATCAAATATCACTCTTATAGGAGATTATAAGATGGATTATTCCGACAATGAAATTATTTTCCTTGACGCTAAAAGTTCCATATTATGTTTACATAAAATCGAGCTTGAAGGTGGAATTAGAGTTCGTGCTAAATTTAAAGACCTGGTGGATTATGACACTATAGTTATTACCGCTAAAATTTTGGGAGAAAATAATGTCGAATTGATGGTTCTTAATTCCGACAATATAATATTGAGCCATGATCAAATAAATAGTGGTTATGCAGATTATACGATTAAAACAAATAATGTTAATTTTTTAGAAGTAAAATCTATTCTTGCGAATTTTTCTTCCTCTAAGAAAATAACATCCAATTATACGCAAGTTTCCATTTTTAATGATTTAGATATTGTCAATGTTAAGGTACAAACAACTAAAAATATTGGCTCTATTTCTAATGACAATCCCGATATAAAACCTTTTCTAACAGCAGTTATATATACTGATTTAAATAGTAAACCAATTAATGCTCAACTAACAAATGCTTACTTTAGTAATGGTGAACATAATACAGTGGTAGATAATATAGATCCGAATGGAGTGGGTTACCTTCATATCTATAGTGACGATATTACTAGAAACAGTGTGTTAAGTCTTAACTATGAAGATCCTGTTATTGCCTATAAAGTCCCCCTGGATTTTTCAAATTGGATGCTATCTTCAGGGGAAGAGCTTTCTTATACCTATAGTTCTTATGGTGTCGCAGATGGAATTTGTCAATGTTTTCTTCTCATCAAACTTTTATCAAATAAAATTACTTCCATTAAAGTGAGTTTCAATAGTCCTGATATTAAGATTAATGGTGTTAATAACATTTTAGAAATATCTGATCCCGATAGTAATAAGATATTAATTTATCCTTTGACATCCGAGAAAGCTGTTCGAACTAATTTCACTATTAATGTTAGTGGTGTTTCTATGGATCAGATTAGCAATACTATTGTTTTTGTTGACCCTCTTACACTTTGAGTAGAATAATATGAATATTTCACTGAAATTTATTCAATCTTATGAGCTATTCCAAGGAAATTCGGTTGTTAATATTCAGATTTTAGCTTATGAAGAATTTATTACATTGACTGAATTAAACCTAATTTTTGAATGCTCATTAGGTAGCTTTGTCGTTAATGGTAAGGATACAGGTCAAAAAAAATTGGCTTGCCATACAGATGGGACAGGGGAAGCCTCTGTCTCGATCATAGGCCCGGATGTAGGTGGTGATGGTCAGTTGACTGTCTTTCTTCAAGAAAATGGCAGACAAATTGGTATACAACCCTACCATTTGAAAGCTACAGCACATTACACACTTAACTTTAATGTAATCAGTGACAATGCAATGGCTGATGGTGTGCAGAGTAATAAGGTTAAAGCGACTCTCACAGGAACGGGCTCAGGGGTAAATCTCATCAAGCGTAAGTTGGATTTAAATGTTACAGGGTCTGCTTCTTTTGAAAAAAATCAGGTAATTCAATCCACTTCTGTAGATACTGACGTATCAGGAAATGCGAGTTTTGAACTTTATGACACAAATGAAGATGGTGAAACTGTAACACTCACTGGTTTCTTGAAAACCAGCAAAACAGCGCATGCAATAGAACAAATCCATTTTCAGCGGAATCTGGATTGTGAAGCTTCTCCTCCCAGCGGAGGGATATATATTAGAATAATTATTACTTATTCCATTAATAATCAACAGTATCTTTTGCGCCAGCGTGAATGTGATCATCTGGTGACTGTTCATAAGCTGATTGCAGGCGGGCAGCAGGGAGAGCAAACTTCTACTGGGCAGAAGTGGGTAAATTTTTATGATTTAATGTTTCCTTTTGTTCTTAAGGAAGAGCAATATTTTTTTGGATTAGCTAAGAATTTTATTAATAAGTCATCAAATACATATAAATCCTATTGGATTATTGCAAAACTAGATGAAAAAGGGCAAAAAGAAATCGTAGATAGTGGCTACTGGGATAGTTATTACGATGTAGGATTTACATATAAAGCTGGTGAAAGCCAATTTATTTATCTTCATAGTCAAGTTAAAAATAGCAGCAACAAATATCCTTATATTATATACAAAGTTCTTCCGAATGGAAAAATGGGGAAACCAACAGAACAAGATAGCTGGGATAATTTCTATGAAGCTACATTCTTCTTTTCAATGGAAGATAGAGAATATATATATATCCATACAAAAGTAAATAATAATGCTTTTACTTATGAGTTAAGTAAAGATGGAAAGCTAGGTAAAAAGAATACTTTTAATACCTGGGAATATTATTACTACCCAGAATTTACATATATTATTGAAGATAAATACTATTATGCAGGGCAAAGATTTTATGACAACTATTGGTTTACTGCTTATATATTTCCTAAAGGACGTCCAGATACGGTAAATGAGCATGAAAATCCATGGGATACGAATTATCAATATCTGGTTCCTTTCTCCATTGATGGAAGGCAATATTTTTTGAGGCAAGATCAGAGTAAAGACCATTGGTATATTGCAGAGCTTTTTGCTGATACTAGTATGGGGAATGATACTGATTCCAGTGCTAATCACTAAGCTCCGTTAAGTTAATATGTATTCAGACAAAAGTGGCCCACTCTATTGTGGGCCACTGCTATTAATTAAAATAGTTATTAGAAATTTTAAATGTCAGAATGCCTTCCGCCATCAGGCCAGTTTAGACTTCCCGTTTGTCGTATCAGTCCAGGCAGTGATGATGGTTGACTTCGTCTGGCTATCAAACGAGTCAATAAAACTGCTGGCACCGATATTCGGGGAGAATCCGCTCATCGCCTGCACCAACGTATCTACAGCATTGTCAGACAGGGCCTTATATTCGCGTTCGCCTTGTGCATCTTTATCGCTCATCAGGGTAACGATATTCGCACGGTTACCATGAAAGTAATTATTGAAGGTCACAGAGCCTACCGTTTCAAACTGCCCCTGTACCGAACTATCCCGGACATTGCGGTTGGTCAACAGAACCAAATCGTAGCCACTACGTTGGAACCACACGTTTTGCCAGTTGATATCGTTGAAAACGATCTTGTCACTTTGTTTGATATCTTCAACCACATTATCAATGACATTCCCGCTGACCACAAAACTATTGACACCCGTTCCTCCCTTAAAGCGGTTCTGATATCCACCCAGTACCAGCAGATCATCGCCGTCACCACCATTAAATTGGCTGAACTTGGAAACCACATCGGCGATCAGATGATCATTATCCGTACCACCATTGATTACCGCATGATATCCCATCAGTTTGATAGAGTTACTGCCGCTGTTGCCATCAATTTGGTTATAGTTACCAAATACGGTCGCAAAGTCGTCACCCTCTCCCAAATCCACCTGATTGTTATTACCAATAGTGACGACATAATCCTGATCTTGACCGGCATCAATACGGTTGAAGTTACCTGACGCCACGATATAATCGCGTCCTTTGTCGCCTTGAATCACACCGCCTTCACCGAAAGCAAAGACCTGATCATTACCCTCTCCCATGTAGGCGTAGTTAATGCGTCCGGCCAGTACAGCAACGTCATTGCCTGCACCACCAAACATCATATTTTCGCGCCCCATCAGAACGCCCACGTCATTACCTTCACCCCCAGTGAAAATATTGGAGGTTCCTACAGAGTAGAAGACATCATCGCCACGGCCGCCCCAGACGTTGTTGTTATCTCCCAGATACGCACCAAGATCTTTACCATCACCACTCCAGTTAAAATTGTAGTTACCGAGGGAGATGTGAATATCACCGTCACCTTGCAGGTGACCGCTGTTGCGCAGGAAGTCAAACGTTTTGTCCTTCATGTTCAACAAATCGGCTGTCAGGTTCTCTTTCAGGTTAGTGACCAGAGATTTCATCTCCGCTTGTTTATCCTGATTGAACAAAGTCGCAAACAGATTTGGCAGGTTCAGAGCATTAAACCCAAATGCACGTTCTGGTCGTTCAGCTTCGGTTTGCTCAGCCGGCTTATTACCTTCACTCAGGGATATTTTGCCTTCCTTTGCGTCAACAGGCGCTTTCGCTTTCAATCCGTGGCTTTCTGCGAAAGATTTAATACCATCAGTACCCGTATTTAACCCCGCTTTTAAGCCATCAAGTAATTTGTCCGGATCAGTGAATGCTTTCAGTTGATCACCACTGAATTCTCCGATGATCTCCAGCATTTCCCGCAGAATAGCAACACCATCCACGGGTTGACCGGAACGGGAAACAATGCGTCCATCTGGTGTGTAATCGACCCCAAAAATATCTGCCAATGTAGTATCAGCTTTGACGCCAGCAAGATTTCCCAATAGCTTGTTCTTGATCTGACGTGGCAGATCCGTCGGACTGAATGTAAAGGTGGTTTTTGCCATACCTGTTGAGGTGTATTGCTGAGTCATCAAACCAAACAGTGAACCCAGATTGGTATCCAGTATTGATTGAATATTGTCACCAAACATGAAGTTCCAGTTGCCGGTTGTCACCTGAATATCAGCGCCTTGCCCACCAACAGCAAAGTTGAAAGCCAGTTTCTCATTTGCCTGCCGGAACTTATCTGCCCGACTGAGGCTTCCCGGTTCAGGTTTATTACCCACTCCTCCCAACCATTGGTTGTATTTTTTGTTCAGGGTACTTTCGAGATCGCTTTTCAGACCACGACTGCTACGCTCATTCTCTGTGTTGAGTTCAGTCAGGGTTTCATATTTGACACTGCTGGTCAGATCGAGGCCCGACAGATCGCTGACATATTTCTTCGCACCTTCCAGACTCCATTGTTGATCCTGCTTTGCCAGCCAATCCGATGAACCTTGTGAGCTGGCAATATCTTGCAATACGCCGGAAATACGTGCCGCACCATCAAATGGGTTGACCAATGGCGGTGTCGGAATGGATTTTTCCAGCATCACAATCAAATCATTGCTACGTCCCAGGTTGAAACTGACGTTACGGTTACCCACAAACAGTTGTGCACCTTCAAATGCCTGATAACCAGCAATATCTATACTGTGCTTGCTGTCACCATGACCAATGTGAACCATCACATTGTTATCACCGAAAGCCAGAGATTTAAAGCCACCTGTTCCCACTTTGATCCCGACATTCGTGGTTCCCCAGTTGATAGCAGTAAATTCTCCATCCCCTACTTGTACCTGAATATTGCCGGAGTAGCTCAGATGCTGGTCAGAAGATGCTGCATTCGGTGCATTATTATTTTGCAGTGCCTTGTCATTCTCATACTGCTTCGGCGCATGGAATGTTTCGCTGTTTTCTGCAATCGCCCCTTGCGGTTTGGCCTCTGCATTGCCGTGCCCCACACGGGACAGAATAATATCATTTTCAGAGATGCCGCGACGGATCCGTTCAGAATGAGTTTCCACTTCCCCTTTCCCATTCCAGCCCAACACAATTTTATTATCTACCAGCTTATGAACCCATTGCTCCTGAACATCACGGGTATGTTTACGGCCAATGCTGTCTACCGCAACTTCACTGCTGCGTGCTGACACGGTAGTGCGGAGCCCTTGCCCATCAAGTGCTGAAATAAAGCGTCGTGCGAAACCGTCACGTTTATCATCACGGATCAATGAACAGCCCACAAGGCTGATATGTTCCGGTATACCTGCCTGTTTGAAGTTTGTACTGAATTGTTTCAGTTTCAGTGCTAATTCGTCAGCGCTGTATCCCGCCATGCGAGTCAGATGCTGAGTTGATTCATCACGCCCGTGTCCAACAATCTGCCAGCGTAATTTGCCAGACAATTTAGCAGGATCACCGTAAACCACACGATACTCACCATTTGCATCAAGCTGGACAACAACACTGGTATCAGGGTGTTTACCTGCCAAACTTGCCGCCGCTTTGGCGACCGTCGGATCATTTTCTGTCTGGATGATAACCTGACCATCAAAGCGGCTTTCACCACCTTCCGCCTGTGGTGTGACGGTAACGCGTTCCCATGATTCGACATTTTTATTGTCAACCACGCGGTCAACACTTTCAGGCAGATTGTCCTTAAGTGGTGATTTCACCACATCGGTAATTTCAGGTTCTGCACGTGCTTTCATCGGCGTTTCATCAAACACGTTCAGATCAAGGATATCCCTCATGCTGACATTGTGTGTGGGTTTATAGGTAGCCAGTACACCGCCATCCATCACCACTACACGGTAAAAAACAGCTTCACCCGCGCTATTTTTCGGCATCTTGTAACTGTTTTCCATATTCAAACCAGTTTTGCCGAAGAAACGTGTCATGTAATCGCCAAATTTCTCGGCAGAAGAAAATTCGATAATACCGACATTCGGATCATAGAAACCATAGACACGATTTTCACCGCTGCCTTTCGCCCACGCACTCATCGCATGACCGGGCGCATCCAGTTCAAGGAGAACCGGTTTACCATCGGTATTTACCGCAGTCACTTTATTAATTACGCCATTAACAGTCAGTGCCCGCTCGCCGTCCAGCTTTTCTTCCCATACTTTGATAAATGTCTCATACATCGGGTTACGGGCATGCAGGGCTGCCAAAGACCCCAAGAACTTATTGGCATTAGCGAGTTCAGTCGCTGAATACAGATCTGGATTATTGAGTACGGCGGCTGTGGAGTACATTTTTTCCAGTAATTTACGGGCAACGCCGTCCTGACCATCGTTTTCAAGCTGTTTCGCTACCAGAACCAGCTTTGATAATGGGTCACAACGCCCACCATAGCCATCATTGGACAGATTCAGGAACAATGTCTGTGGTGCAGGCTGTTCATTTGCCTTAGTATCAGCAATACCCGCAGAAGCTACATCACGGAACAAGAGGTGGAATTTCTCAGCTTTCTCCTGGAAAGTGGCTTTTAAGGCCTTACTTTCAATTTCCCATGTCAAAGCACCTTTTTGTTCTGCGCTCCAGTTTCCTTTAACCAGCAGATCCACCAATTGCTTGATGCTCATGTCTGAACGGAATCCATCCACGATCTGTTTGGCATGGCCCTGCTTATAACCTGCCAGAAAATCTTCTGTTGTGCGGATATCATACGTGGTTATGCCTGCTTTGTTTACCTGTGGTTTCAGCACTTCACCAACGCTTTTCAATTCACTCCAGATATCTTTAAGTATTTCTGGTTTATGAGGCTGATGTTGCACATCAAACAGACTAGTCACAATCTGCCGCGCAAATTGCTTCATTAATCTGTTGCTATCTTCATGTCCATAAAAAGTATGTTCACCCGACACCTGATAACCTTCTGCGACGAGTCTGGAACGCAGATTTTCACCTTCAGACCCCAACCCTTCGCTATCGGTCAACAACATGATTGGTGTCTGTTTCGAGATACCTTGCAGATTTTTTTCAACCGAAAACCGCCCATTCACCGCTTTTGCCAGCACCCCTGTGATCCCAGCAGGGTTTGGTACTTCATGGGCTGTAATGGCTTTGGTCATACTCGGCATTGGGCGATCAAGCAACAGACCGGATACTGGTTGTCCACTGTGTTCTGCATAACGGGCCAGATCTGCCGCAATCGGGCCTCCCATTGAGTAGCCATGAATGATGATATTTTCTGGTTTGATGCCACGATCATTCACCAGGTAGTGGAACATTGTGCGGGCATCCTGATATAACCCTTTTTCACTCGGATGTCCGTCACTGGAACCATAACCCCGCATATTGACCGCCAGCAAATCAATACCCTGTTTTTGGTAGTGAAGCTGGATAGCATCGGCTTGTTCTTCCGCTGATGAACCGGAACCATGAATGAAAAGTACAACTTTTTTCGTTATACTCTGTTCTGTAGATGCCTCTGTTCCCTGAGCAGAGAGATGGTAATAGCCTGTCAGGCGTCCGGCACTGCCTCGTAATGTCACTTTATCGGCTGTGCCGTTATTAACCGCGTGATCCAGCAATATCTGGGTATCTTCATTGACATTGCGGCGGGCATCTTTAGCACCATAAAGTTCGTTATTCAGGAAGCGTGCTATCGGGTTAAATGGTTCCCGCTCACGTGGTGGCGTACCATCATTATCAATGGCGACATTTTCCAGTACCTTGTTTTTATCTTTGCTTTCGCTGCTACCCGGCACTGTCAAATCTTCACCGATCAGACGGTTTGGCTTTCTGACTATGTGCTCAGCCTGCGCTTCCTGCAATGCCTGCGCATAATTGAACAACTCATTTGGTGTCCAAATGCCAAAATGTGGCCGCCATTTATGTCCGATGACCTGATCCGCTCCTCCCGCTTTGAGAACTTTGGCAACAATACTTGAACAGTTACCTGTCAGTAATTGGTAACGGGCATCAGGATTCTGGCTGATTTTATGCCATTCCGCCTGCATCGCTGCCGCATCCAAGCCTGCCAGATTAATACGGAAGACACGTCCCTGATCGGGTTCACTGGCCTTAAAGTCCTGAATATTACTCAGTTCATACTCTGCAAATTGACGAATCACATTGGCAATGCGTTTCTCAGTCAGTTCAGGTGAATGCTGTTTTGCTACTGTCCGCAGTGCTTCGGCAAATCCCTTACCCACTTCAAACATATCTATGCGGCCATCTTCCCACTGTTGCATATACGGGCGCGCAATATGCTCCGGTATGCCGGCAGATTTCAACAGATTAGGATTCGCCAAAGCAGCCATAGCAAAACCTTCGCTGATGTCTTCAAATCTTGCATCAATGCCTTTTGCTACCTGTAACTTTTCAATAAATCTTTCCAGCTTACGTGCGCCATCCTGCAAGCCAAAGTTATCATTTTCTTCGGAAGAGACATCCAGCGCCAGCGCTCCACTTTGTCCTGCCGGTTGGCTGAGGTCACGCCAACGGAGTTTTACATCCGGATACTCCGCTGAGGAAACATCAAAAATGCGGCCAATGTTGGTTGACTTGCCACCTTTCGGCCACCAACTGACATAGTTTTTCTCATTAAATTCCTCTGCATTTTCTGCACTGACTTCAATACGTCCATGTCCGATTTGCAGGGCTGCATGGCCTAACCGACTGTGATCGCTTGGCTTCCAGATAAACAAAGTGGCGCTGATCGGCGATAATTGCTGTTCAATGGCCTGATGTATCTTTTTCAAACCAGAGATATCAATTCCCTTGCCATCTTTCGCCAGGTCACGGGCATTCAGATTTGAGAAAACGATTTCTGTCACTGACTGACCATATTCTCTGGTGATGGATGTTTTGACTTGCTCAATCGCTTTTTCTGCACTTTCTGTTTTCGTGGCAATCTGAATATTGGATTTACCACGGGTAACAAAATCGCCCTGCTCATCAATATAAAGGTGTTTCGAATCTTTCAGGTTGGCATTACCCAGTTTGTTATACAGCTCACTGAAACTGCCCTTCCCAGAACTTTCTACAGTAGATTCTGCAAGCGTCGTTGACTCGTCAATCCGCACATTAATTTGTGACAACAAGTTTTTCAGTGTTGGCGCACGTTCTGAATCCGGATGCCCCAACAGATAACCGTCCACCTCATGATGTAAATCATAAAGTTTTTCAATGGCATGAAGGTCATAATCTTTACTTTCTTGCAGCACATTTTCATAGCTTCTGAGCGCATCCAGTACATTCTGATAACTGTCGCCACGGATTTTGCCTTTAACGTAAGCCGCTTCCTGCAATTCACTGACAGACATCAAATCTGTTTTCGGTTGGTAACGCCAGCTACCTTCCACTTTTTCAGCCAGAATACGGGTACGTCCGTTATCATGGGAAACAATGCGATCATCCACCAGATATAACTTATCAGGCAGTTGAGCATAATTGTCATAGTTGGCGAGGATAAAACGTTCAATAGCTTTAATCTGAGCTGTATCATCCTGATCTTCTACAATAATGGTCTTGAAGCTTGCGTTCTCAGAACCATTATCACGATTGCCCGGCCAAGGGCGGACTTCAAAACCTTCCTCATCATCAGATTCACGTACCAGCAAATTACGCTCTGTACGTAATCCATAGAATGGCAATGCCTGATTCAGCAGATTGTCGATAGCGCTGGTTTTGATATTCAGATCAATCAGTGTATCCGGCTGATATCTGTCAGGGTTCAACGCAAGGCGTTTTTCCTGTTCTTTAAGGCTAAGTAAGTCAAAACGTGCTTTTACGGAAACGCCCGCTTCTGTCAGCCTGCGGCCAATCTCTTCAAGCGGTACGCCCTGATACTCTTTGGCTGCTTTATCCAGCAGACGGATTTCTCCCACTAATCCTTCACGCTGTAATTGACGCAACACTGGCAATTCAACATTCCAGAAATAGTTGCCCAAACGCAGGCCACCCTCAGCAATGACATAGACATCATCACGTGATCCGGTTGCATACAGGGAACTCCAGAAACCCGTATTACTCAGTGTAGATGCGTTAATGACTGATTGTAGTGCATTCTGCTGTGCATTATCTGAATCAAGGAAAATGCCGCCCCAACGCATCAATATCTTGTTGAGTTGAATAGCAAAAGAGTTACCTTCTACATCTGTATCGTAAACGACCTTTTTACCGTCCGTTTGGGCTGCGTCAAGAATGTCGCGGTATTGTTTAAAGTTCTTGCCAGACCAGAACGACACGATGCTTTTATCACCATGTGTAGGCTCAAAACTATAGCCATAGTGCTCAAGTCTTGAAATAAATTCGACCCGCTTATCCCAGTCATAGTCGATTGTGGCATCAACGAACAGTTTCGCCAGTGAAGATCTCTGTTCTTCCGGTACACTGTTTTCAGTTCCGTTCAGGTAACCTTCAACAAAATTCACCATTTTTTGTCTGAGATCGTCAGGGATATCTGCATCCACACGTTCAAAGCCCGGTACTGGAATGTAGTTTTCGGTCGCCACATCGTTATCACTGTCCAGCCAGCGGTAAACGTCAGCCACTTTCTGTGCTCTGATCGCTGCCCCAAAGTCTGTTGATGTCTCTGCCGCTTCCGGCTGTGCCAGCGTTTCCCCCAGTGCTTTTAGCCCGCTGAGATCCAAACCAGAAATTTTCTGTTCTTTTCTGACAGAATTGACAGGCCTATCCGCCATACTGCTGGCAGACGCAGATGTATCAGTAGAGGTATCAGGAGCATTGACGGAAACGTGGCTATCAGCCGATGACTGCGCAGTTTCCTCACTTTGAGCATTAAGATTAGTCTGCCGCTTTCTGATACGCACTCCGGCATTAATCTGTAAACGATCTAACGCTTCTTTTGCATCGTCAAGTTCGTTCAGATCTTCTTCCAGATATTGCAACTCCATACTGAGTCCCTCCTCTGTTTCAACAGAAGAGTCGGAATCAATATAGCTATTGACTTTTTCGGCGTGATTTTCAACCGTTGTTTCAAACGCGTTTCCAGTATAAGTCGCGGATTGCCCCTTAACTGACAATCCGCTTCCCGTTGCTTGCGCCCGGTTCGGCAGGCTATTGCCATCAAGTTTCGCACCTTTAGCATCAGATTGTACTTGTGCCGTTTTTATCTCCGCCGCAGACACTGCATGTTGACCACGCTGTTCTGCTTTTTGTACTGCGGATTTTCCATCACGGGCAGACTGTTCAGCCTGTTGCATGCGAGCTATAGCTTCTTGTTCCCGCGATTCTATGTCGGCACGGGTTTTCTCGATGTCCTGTAAAGACTGCTGATGGTTTTGTTCCCCTTTGAGGATACCTGACTCAGATTTGGTGACTGCGTCTTTAATATCACCCAGTCGTTCTGAAGAGGCTTGTTGGGAGTGATCTAGTTGCTGCTGTGCAATCTCTTTTGCAATATCCAGTTGGGATTGCAGATTTCCCAACAAACCATCAGCAAACTGATCACGCCACTGACTGCCGGATTGTCCATGATGCGTCGCATGATCATTCAACGCTTCTAATCCTTTAGTTTTTGCCATCAACGCGTTGGTCACTGCCTGTGCTTCATCATTGATAGAATCACGCTGCGATTGACCATTAGCCTCCAGTGCCTCCAGATCGGTATTTTCCAGTTGTGCTTGAGTACCAGAAACCGCTGTCAGTTGCTTATCTCTTTCCTGCTCCAGACGTTGACGATCGGCTTCTGCTTTTTCCTTATCCTGTAAGGCATTCTGGGCTGCCTTATCCTGTTTCACATGCTTAGCAACGCTACTGCCTGACAGTTCAGATTGAGCAACAACGTTATCCAAAACGTAACCCAAACCATCACTTCTGCCAGTACCTGCAAATTCGAGTCGGTTACTTCCCTCTTGTGCTTTCAGAGTTAAGGTTTTGTTACTCCATGCTGCCTCACCTGCGGAAACTGAAAAAACAATTTCGCCATTCCAGAATACACACATCCCATTATCAGCAGAAATATTGGTACGCCTTGCGAAGTCAAAACTAACTGTGATGGACTCTCCTTCGGTAAGGTTGTCAATATCCTGGTAAATACGGGTATTAGTATTGGTATCAAGTTCACTGACACGCTCACCGTGTCCCTTCTTATTTAGCCCATAAGACTCAGCAGAAAAATCAGCTTCAACCCCACTCGTGGACTGCCAGGACTGCCATCCCACAGAACCCTGCTCAAAATCACCATTGGTAATTAAGTTATACCCCTGCGTTTCATCGCTCAGAGCATTCTGGATTGCATCAGTGTCTGGCGTATTCACTTCTGATACTGTTCCTTTCAGGCTGTCGCCCAACTCAGAAGTCACTTCATCAATCTCTGTCAGTCTGAAACCACTCAGTGAGGAAACCTCTGGCAAGTCAATGGCACCACGCCCTTTATGGGTTCCCGATGTGTTGGCTTCATCACCATTAACCAGATAATTGATGCCCTGACTACCAGCAGTGCCGAGCACTGTCTGCTTAATGTTATCAAACAGTGCCCCTAACTTATTGCTCTGGGTATTACTTTCGGCCACGGCAAGGCTGTAGAAATCACCGTTACCTACCTGAATTGCCACATTATTTCGGGCATAAGAGGCATTAACGTTCAGGCCATCACCGACACGGATATTAGCATTGCCTGTCCCTTTCATGACGGAGATATTCAGGCCATCCCCCACACGGGTATTGACATTGAATTTCCCCCAAGCCACGTTGACAGAGACGCCATCACCGACTTTGGTGTTCACATTCAGGTCGCCATGCGTCGCCGTTACACTCAAACCGTTACCGACTGTCGTGATGATATTGCCTTTGCCCTTAGCCGCAGTTACTTGAGTGCCATCACCCACTTTGGTGACTAGATTGCCCTGACTCCACAACGCGTTGAAGCTATCTCCCTCGCCAATCTGAGTGACAATATTGGCATCACCTTTAGCAAGTACGACATTACGCCCATCACCCACTTTCGTGATCGCATTCGCTTTGCCCCAAGCACCGGTGTAATCATCCCCATTACCTACATGAGTAACGATATTGGCTTGCCCTTGGACAACAGTGATTTCCTGTCCTTCCCCCACCTTAGTGATGATATTTGCTTCACCTTTGGCAAAGTTGTAGCGATCTCCATCACCATAATGGGTCAGGATATTGGCTTTGCCCCAAACTGCGTTGACGCCCGAACCATTACCCACTTTGGTAATGACGTTGGCTTCACCTTTGGCAAATCCGACTGTGGTTCCGTCACCAATGTGAGTCATAATATTGCCGATTTTAGAAACCAACAGACCAACAGCAGTTCCATTACCCACTTTAGTCAGAATGTTTCCTTTACCGTTCAACAAAGCGGCCGTTGTTCCTTCACCAACATGCGTCACTACGTTGGCCTCTGAAGCAGCAACGACGCCCATAAAATCGTCACCGATTTTTGTCACGATATTGGCTTTGCCCAATGCAAGCACACCTGTCAGGCCATTACCGACGTGAGTCATAACATTAGCCTTACCGAACATAGCAGCTAATGTTGTGCCATCACCGACTTTCGTCATGATGTTAGCCGTACCGGCAAACAAACCGATGCTGGTTCCTTCACCCACATGTGTATAAATGTTGGCCTTGCCTATCATCAATGCCGCCGTCAAGCCATTGCCGACTTTGGTCAGAACGTTTGCACCGCCAATCATGGCAGCAAAAGTGGAGCCGTGACCAATCTGAGTAAAGATATTGGCTTTGCCGATCATCGCAGCCAGTGCGTCACCATTACCGGCTTTCGTCGCAATGTTGCCCTTGGCGATCATCAAAGCAACGCTGGTGCCATCACCAATGTGAGTAAATACGTTGCCAAATGCCAACATTAACGCCAGCGCATTACCATTACCCACTTTGGTAAAGATATTGCCGCCGCCCGCCATCATTGCGAACGCATTCCCTTCTCCGACATGGGTAAAGATATTGCCGACTGCTAACATGGCGGCAATGGTTTCACCATCTCCCACCTTAGTGAAGATGTTACCCGCCGCAGCCATCACACCCAATGTTTGTCCATCACCAACGTGGGTCAAGACGTTACCCAACCCCAACATGATGCCGGTAGTATCGCCATTGCCAACTTTGGTCAGAATATTGGCACCACCTAACATGATGCCGGAAGTTGTTCCATCACCAACATGCGTCAGGACGTTAGCACCACCTCCCATAACAGCCAAGAGGTTGCCCTTGCCCTTTTTGGTCAGAATATTGGCACCGCCCAGTGCGACTGCTTTTGTATCAGAAGAAAGTGGATTAGAAGTATCACTATCACTGCTAATATGGGTAATAAAGTTGGCACCGCCGAACGAGCCAGATTCGAGATCACCTTCCCCTATCTTGGTCAGGATATTAGCTCCCCCGGCCAGAACAGAAGAAACATGGCCCTGCCCCATTTTAGTCAGGACATTGGCACCACCCACACCAGACCAGACCGCATCCCCATGACCAATTTGAGTGTGAGTATTAAAACCCCCTCCCATTGAAACGCGGCTATTGCCATTACCTTTGTGGATAGAGATATTGCCGACCGCCAGAAGATGAGCAAGATAGCGACCATCACCAACGCGAACCAGTACGTTTGCTGCTCCGCCAGCATTGACTTCCATATCCCCACGCTTTCCCTGGTGAAGAAGTACGTTGGCAACACCGGCACCATTAAAGCTCAGGTTTCCTTCCTGGCCTTTTTTGATGATGACGTTGGCGCCACCCGCCCCCTTAAATTCTGTGTTACCGAATTCGGAAGTATGTTCAATAAAATTGGCAATACCGGCACCGTCAAAGTAGACATTACCTCTTGTCACGTTAGATTTGATAACGTTACCGCCACCAGCACCTTCATAACGAACATCACCCGAACTTTCACGTCGTTCAGTGGCCGGAAATAGCGACTGCTCGCTATATTCGTGTGTCCTGGCAACACGGTCACTCACTGTGTGTACCACTTTGGCGCTATAATGGAGATCACTCAGTGAATAACCTCCGGTGCCCATACTGTGATAACCATTGCCCGCAGAAATGATTTCGTTTGCCAGATTGGCAGTGTGATCACCTTCCTTATACCAAGGGCGGGCGATGTATTGCAGTATTCCGGTTTCTGGATTATTCCTTAACTCAACTACCACAATTTTGGTATATATGCCCAGTTTTTTGGCATACACATAGGTGTTTGGCATCCGGTTAGATTTGACCGCTTTTACATCGACAGTCGTGCCATCCTGATAAATTGCATATCCGCCCATTCTGGCATCTGACAAAACAATATCAGCCGCATTAACCTGGATACCATTACCGTAAATCACCCATGCGTTTTCCGTCAGATTCTGCTGTACTGCCTGAATTGTGACAAGTTGCTGACGTTCAACAACCAGATTTGACAGGGTATATGCGCCGTCAAGATTAACATCCACAAAACCACCCTGAGCAGAGATATCTTGTTTCTCAAGCCCTTTAAGGTGATTTCCTTCTTTATACCAAGAGGTTGAGTGATAGATCAGTTTTCCCGTTGCCGGATCATTACGAAGCTGAACTTTATTGATTTTAGTATAAGTACCATCTGCAAAAGCAAACAGATACGTGTTCGGCTCTCGTGTTGATTTCAGGCCTGATACCTGATGATCGCTGCCAATCCATGAACCATTCATGGTGGCATTTTTCAGAACGATTTCTCCGGCATCAGCGTATTCTATCCCTTCACCGCTGAAATCATTGTCAGCACCTTTACGAACAATCTTGTTATAACCGCCTGCACCAGTGAAATGGATATTCCCCTGTTCAACATCGGAGTACAGGTTGTTATAACCAGCAGCCCCCTTAAACTGGATATCTCCCCGCACACCTTTGCGGGTGATGCCATTGTATCCAGATATACCAGAGTAATTGATAGCACCATTGTCACCGGTGTGGTTGATTTGCAACCCACCGGCAGCCCCGGCAAACTCTACCGTTCCGTTATGTGTTTTATTAATAGTAGCATATCCCGCACCGCCTTTTACGGTCAGAGAGCCACTGGTGTCATTGATATTCAGATAACCCGCGCCGCCGACAATAGTATCATGTCCCCATGTAGTATTGACTGTAGCCCCAATTGATCCGACGACAATGTAATCATTACCACCGTACGCATTGATGACGCCACCAACGCCGATGGCGTGTATTGTGTTACCGTCATTATCATCTTCGTATTTACCGGTAAAGAAGTATTCAGTACTTCGATTAGATGATTTCCCCATAAATATTCCTGGTGTTGGGCAAAAAAATTAAACAGTAAACCACTGCACCCGGCGGATACAGCGGTCATTTTTAATATCCAGAATGCCCCGGACAGTACAGGCTTTCTGCCCTTTCCACGCTGCAAAAACACGGCGGCGCAGATCGCAGGCAATGTCACGCGCATGTCCGAAAGGCGCTATCATTTCTGGAAAAAAGATATGCTGACCAGAACGCCAGTCTTCATGCATGATTTCCCGTTCACCGGAAAGGATTGCATCCCGACTGCTGTCAGACAAAAAAGCCCAATTACAAAAAGCAACTGGGCGTTGGTATTCATCTTCGTAATAGCAAAACTGATTGAGCTGAAATGACGGTAAAATACGTTGTTGCCATTCTGCAACTAAATAGCGTCGATGCAGGGGAGAATGTTGACAAAGTAACATCACCCCACCAATTAATGCTTGTATTTCAGTCTGACTCAGTGTTGCTGGTTGATGTGTGATCATCATAATCGAGCAACTATCTGGTAGGATTTTACTGATTTTATTTTGATTTTTTCGTGTTACGTGCCGTCGGTTTTACAGATTGTTCAACTTCAACAGGTGCTGCATTTTCGTCCATCTCTGGCATCGGCAAAAACCCAGCAGCAATCAGCTTATTGATTTCAGCTTCCATACGTGGATCTTCGAGCATACTTTTCACCATAGAAACCATATACATAAAACCTGATACCGGCATATGGATAACTTGTTTTAACGCCAATTCTTTATCGTTTTCCGCCAGTACCCCATTTGCCATTTGATGAGGATCTTGACCAACAAAATAAAGAGAAAACACACCTTTATTGTAATTAACGCTTGAAATTGTTTGAACGAATTTTTCAGACATATCATTATCCATTAAATAAATATTAATCCAATGTTAAGAACATATTAAATTAAAAGAGAATAAATGATAAATGAACCTTATCTTGATTAGGATAATTTTATCATTAAATCCCTCTATTACATGCTACCTAATAGGTTAAGTAGCACCAAAAACACCGTTACAACATGAGTTAATTAATGAGTATTGAAGGTTGAAAACAGACATACACTTCAACATAAATTGCAAAATGACAAGTGAAACAAGCGAGAAGAAAACCAAGTAATCTATTGATGATTTTGATCGAAAATATATCTATTTACTTTTTAAAATCAATATATAAATATTAAAATGTCTTTTTAACCACCATATTTTGTCCTAATTACCTACGTTAATATCCCCATTAATAGCAGATAATATTCATTATTAAATTCATTAAGATTTTTTTATCGAGAGATACCATATTCTCTCTCTTGTTGCTTATTTAATTTGAGTTTTGGCTTTCATTACAAATAGATCTCCATGCATGAATGAAATAGAAAAAACAACATTATCATTAATTAAATTAATAATAATGATATCTAATGGCGAACACTCGATTATATCTGATAAAAACATAAGCAATAATAATGATAATTATCATGTTTCTTTAAATAAATTAAAGAAAAAACACCATATATCTATTAAGAATAAGCGTTCAATAAATAAGAAAATTAATACATTATCTTTACCAGCTATTCTATTCGATAATGATGGAAACCCTTTTATTCTGGCAAAATCAGATGAACATCGTGTGTTAATTCAAAAACCCCATCAAGAAAAACCAGAAATATTAGATAAAACAGACCTTATCAATTCATGGAGTGGCCACTGGATAAAAATAAAACAAAACAGTAGCCAATTTAATATTCAATGGTTCATCCCAGAATTTGTCAGACAGAAGAAAAATCTGTCTGAGATATTGTTGTTTTCTTTCATCTTGCAAATCTTAGCCCTGATTTCTCCTTTATTCCTTCAGGTTGTCATGGATAAGGTATTAGTACATCAGGCACTTTCGACATTAGATGTTTTGATATTTGGTTTGGTGGTCGCCGGACTGATTGAAGTTGTCCTGAGAGGATTACGCGAATACCAATATGCTCACACGGCCAATCGGATTGATATCAAACTGGGGCTGAAGCTGGTCAAGCATCTATTTGGTCTGCCTTTACTGTTTTTCAAAACCCGCCAGGTGGGGGCAATTGTCACACGGGTACGGGAACTGGAAACTATCCGGGAATTTTTGACAGGTTCGATGTTTACATTATGTATTGATGTCCTGTTCATGTTCGTTTTTATTTACGTTATGAGTCTGATTTCCGGGAAATTAACTCTGATCTTTCTGCTCACTATACCGTTCTATGCCTTACTTGCCTGGTGGGTTACACCCAAGATCGAAAAAGCAGTAGAGAAACAATTCACTCATGCTGCACTCAATACCTCTTTTCTGACTGAAACCGTTGCAGGAGCCGAGACGCTGAAAAGCCTTGCCGCTGAACCACGTTTTACACATCGTTGGGATAACCAGACCGAAAATATGGTCAGTACCAGTTATGAAGTTCAGCAATGGGACAACCGTTCCAACCATCTGGTAATGCTGCTACAAAAAGTAACCAGCGCAATTATTATCTGGCTTGGTGCATCAGAAGTTCTTTCCCTGCACATGACTATCGGTCAATTGATTGCTTTCAATATGATGGTCAATCATACCGAACAACCATTGACCAAACTGGTGCAGCTCTGGGGACAATTTATCCGCTCACGCATTGCTGTCGATAAATTAGGGGATATGCTGAATTTACCGACGGAACAACAATCAGGTAAGGAGCAGGTGACACTAATAGGCACAATTTCATTCTCCGATATCGTTTTCCGTTACCAACCTGATCTTCCTCCAGCCATTAACCATTTCACGCTGAATATCAGGGCAGGAGAAACGCTTGGCGTTGTTGGTACATCCGGTTCAGGAAAAAGCACCCTTGCCCGCTTGCTCTTGCGTCTCTATACCCCGGAACATGGAAAAATCACCTTAGATGGTATCCCGCTGCAACAGATTGATATTGCATCATTAAGGCAGCAAATAGGTATCGTGCTGCAAGAAAACTTTCTGTTCAATAAAACCGTACAGGAAAATATTGCGCAATCACGGCCGGATGCCTCATTGTCCGCTGTAATTGAAGCGGCAAAACTGGCCGGTGCTCACGATTTTATTCTCAAACTACCACTAGGGTATGACACCGTTATTGCAGAAGGGGGGCAATCTTTGTCAGGCGGACAGAGACAACGTCTGGCGATTGCCAGAACCCTGCTCTCTGATCCCAAAATTTTGATCCTTGATGAAGCCACCAGCGCATTGGATGATGAATCACAGGCCATCATTCAATCCAATATGGCAAATATTGCACAAGGTAGAACCGTCATCACCATTGCACACCGATTGTCCACTGTACGTCAGTGCAACCGGATAATTGTGCTGCATCAAGGCCAGATCAGCGAACAAGGAAGTCATGAGCAACTTTTGCAGCATGGCAAACACTATCGAAAACTCTGGCAGCTACAACAAGAACTACAACAGGAATTGAAACAGGAGGGCCCCTCCCATGTTTAAAGCCATCTTGCGTAAGGGGCTAAAACACCTGCGTGCTCCTTCAATACATTATGATTTTCTGCCAACCCATTTGGCATTGTCACAACGCCCACCTTCTCCGTTTGCTCGTTATACGGCGATTGTACTCAGTATTGGTGTACTGGCAGCTCTCCTGTGGGCATATCTGGGAAAATTAGATGTACAGGCAACAGCAACCGGGCGCCTGATCGTCTCTGGTCGTTCACAAATGATCCAGGCTTATGAACAGAGTCGTCTGATCGCGATCCATGTTACCAACGGGCAACATGTTGAAAAGGGAGCAGAACTACTGACATTAAATACACTCGGTGTGAATCAGGATATTGCACGTCTGCTTGAGCAGCGCGAATATTTTACTGAAGAGAAGATCCGTTATCAGGCATTGCTGGACAAACATGACCCTAAATCTTCGCCTCTTTTCCAGCAGCAGCCGATATCTGTACAGCAGAAAATCCTGGCACATTACGCTCATGAGAAGCAGGAATTCGACACTATTATTACCAATACCTATGCTGAAATGGATGTCAATCTCTCTTCCCAAAAAGCCAAAGAGAGCGATATGAAGGCGCTGACTAATCTGCGCCAGAATATTAGTCAACGCTTACAAGCAAGAAAGACACTGAGTCAGCAGCAAGTTATAAGCCGAATGGAATATCTGGAACAGGAAAAGGAATTACTGGAAACAGAACGGCTGCTCACTCAACAAAGATCAGAACTTAATGTTCTGATGGCTCAATACAAGAGCTTTGAAGAGCGCCTGAAAAGTCTCAAAGCACAAAAAGAACGGGACTGGTTTGAAAAAAGAAAGCAGGCTGAAATACAACTGGCTGTACTGAAACAAGAGCTATCAAAAATGAAAGAGCGGGAAGAACTTTCTGTTGTACGTTCTCCTGTTACGGGTACTGTTCAGCAATTAAGTGTTCATACTTTTGGAGCAGTACTGCAACCCGCACAAAATCTTATGGTGATCGTTCCAGATGACCATGTACAACTCGCCGAAATCCAGATCCTGAATAAAGATATCGGCTTTGTTCGTCCCGGTCAGTCGGTAACAGTGAAAGTCGATGCTTTCCCTTATACACGCTATGGCACTATTGAAGGAAAATTACTGAGTATTTCCCGTGACTCCACTATCGATGAACGATTGGGACTGGTTTTTCCGGCTCAAATCAGCCTTAAGCAAAACAATATTATGGTTGATAGTAAACCCGTCGAGCTTACGGCAGGGATGTCGATTGTTGCAGACATCAAGACTGATCAACGGCGAGTGATTGATTACCTGCTCAGCCCGATTCAGGAATATCAGTCTGAAGCGCTGAGGGAAAAATAATATGGCAGAGACTTTTTCCTTTACAAATAGTATTAATAAAAATAGCACTGATACGGAAAATCATGCCAATAATCGTGCACTGGAATGTGTCGCTTATCTGGGAAAACAATTCCACAAAGTTGCTGATGCCAGGCAATTGCACCATGCACTGGGGTTAGATTCGCTGCAACTGACAGACTGGCAACTACGGGAAGCGGCTGATGCTATCGGGCTACACAGTAAATTTGATTTGCTGACATCAAAGACGGCTGCAACTTTACCTCTGCCGGCATTGGTTGAACTGGAACAGTGCTGGTGGGTATTGTTGGATGCCAACGCGGGTCAATTTACCGTTCTCAATCCTGTTACGGGAAAACAAAAAACTCAGGATTTGCATGACCAATATAAGATCTTGCTTGTCGCTGAAAAAAATCTAACTAAAAAACAGGTCAAATTTGGCTTAAGCTGGTTTTATCCCTCCATTTTCAGACAGAAAAAACAGTTACGGGATATTTTCCTGCTGGCCATTGTGCTGCAACTTTTTGCATTGGCATCACCTCTGTTGTTTGAAAACATTATCGACAAAGTATTGGTGGGACGCAGCTTTTCCAGTCTGCATGTTCTCGGTCTGGCAATGCTGGCACTCGCCATTGCAGAACCCTTGTACGGTTTTTTACGCAACACTGTATTTGGGCATATGGCAAGCCAAATCAACGCAGAACTCTCCGGCAGACTTTACCGCCATCTGGTGGGTTTACCCCTGCCCTATTTCAAACAGCGTCAAACAGGGCAAATCATCGCCCGTGTCAGAGAAATGGCGCAAATTCGCCAGTTTCTGACGGGTTCTACCCTGATGTTATTGCTCGATCTGATCTTTATCATCCTATTCCTTGGTGTCATGTTCCATTACTCCAGCCTGCTGTCATGGATAGTGATCGGCTCTCTGATACTCTATTTCCTGCTCTGGATCACCGTAGGGCCAATCATCCGGCATAAAGTAGAAGCGGAATACGAAGCTGATGCCAATGCGACCAGTTTCTTAACGGAAGCCGTGACGGGTATTGAAACAATCAAAACTACAGCGACGGAAAAACGTTTTCTGCACCAATGGCAAAAAGTGTTGAGCCGACAGTTAATCCAGCGTTTTGCAGCCCAGAAAAGCGGGCTTGCCGCAGGACAGGGGATCACGTTGATCCAAAAAATTGTCGCAGCACTATTGCTATGGTGGGGAGTCAAAAGCGTACTTGCAGGAGAGCTATCTCCCGGCGAGCTGATTGCTTTCAATATGCTGGCCGGGCATGTCACACAACCGATCCTGCGATTGGCACAAGTATGGCAGGATTTCCAACATACTCTGATCGCTCTAAGACGTGTCGGCGATATTCTTGATGAACCCATGGAGAACAGCAAACAAGGATTAGCGTCTTCTCCTGAGCTGGCAGGTCAGATTGAATTCAAAAATATCCGTTTTCGTTACCATGAAGATACACCCGAAGTATTGGTAAATCTGTCACTGTCGATCAAGGCAGGAGAATTTATCGGTATCACAGGGCCATCCGGCTCAGGCAAAAGCACCCTGACCCGATTGCTGCAACGTTTGTATATACCACAACATGGCCAGGTTTTAGTGGATGGCATGGATTTGGCCATTGCCGATCCGGTATCGCTGCGACGCAATATGAGCGTGGTATTACAAGAAAGCATTCTGTTTTCTGGTAGCATTGCCGACAATATCCGTCTGTGTAAACCCAATGCCAGTGATGAAGAACTCTATCAAGCAGCAACTCTGGCTGGGGCTATCAATTTTATCAATCAATTTCCCCATAAATTCACCCATCCGGTCGGTGAAAAAGGCAGCAATCTGTCTGGTGGCCAACGGCAACGTATCGCTTTGGCAAGAGCATTACTGAATGAACCCAAGATCCTGATCCTGGATGAAGCAACCTCCGCACTGGATTATGAATCCGAAGCTGCCATTATGAGCAATATGCCTGAGATCCGCCGGGATCGGACAATTATCAGCATTGCTCACCGACTGAACACCATTCGCCACGCAGATAAAATTTTCGTTTTAGATCAAGGGCAAATAATCGAATCAGGCTCACATGATGATCTGTTACAACAAAATGGGCTCTATGCACAACTTTGGAATCAGCAAACTAGCTGACTATCATTCTGAAAAATTCATTGAAGGCGGGAGGCTTGTTTCATCTTAATAACGAAATTAACCCAACATTGTAAGATGTTCTTAAGGAAGAGAATATGGCTATGAAACAATTCTCTATCACAGCTCTGGTATTTTCACATACTTCAGTCACATCGGTTGCTATGCCGATTGAAATACTGACTATTGCCGCTAATGCTATTGGCGGCCCTATTCCTGATGTTCGTATTATTTATCCTACTCAGAAGGGAATGGATGAACCCCATGGTCTGTTGATTGGCTCTGCCTCAACGTTTCAGGGCAGCCTTTATCATGATACACAACCCGACCTTATTCTGATCGGCTCACTGGGTTTTCCTGAATGGCAACCACACCACTGTTCACAGGAAATAATCGACTGGCTGAAAGCCATGGGTGAAAAGCATATTCCTGTTGTTTCCATTTGTTCCGGCACTTTCATGCAGGCCAGCGCAGGCTTACTAAAAACAAGTGCAACTATTCACCCTCATTTCGCTGCTGAATTCAAAGAGCTATTTCCCCATATTCCTCTGTATACCAACAAAAAAATCACTTGCGACAATAATCGGTTCTGCATTTCCAGTGCTTATGAAGATGCCCGTTGCATGATGAATATTGTGGAGCTGATTTATGGACAATACGCCAGAGAACGTTGTGCACATTTCCTGTTTGGAGAAAGTGAAAACCAGGATTCAGTCAGTTTTGTCCCTTATCGTCAACATTCAGATCCACTCATTCACAAGCTGCAAGATTGGATGCATTCTTCCCCCTCTGAAATTTTATCGGTTGCTGATTTGGCAAATAAAATTCATCTTTGTGAACGGCAAATGAAACGCAGATTCAAAGTTGCCACAGGACAAACACCGATCCAATATATCCAACAGATACGTCTGTCACAGGCCAAACACTGGCTAGAAAAATCGCAAAAAACCATTGAAGAAATCAGTCATGAAGTGGGTTATGAAGATACCCGTTATTTCAGAGAGTTATTTAAACGCTGTAATGGCCTGACACCAAAAGAGTATCGACAAAAATATCACCATAATGGCTGATTTGGTCATGTATTTAATCCGTTGATGCATGTCAAATACAGTAATTACGTTCAATGAATGTACCAATGCTCTTATCGTGCAATTCGGGGGATTTAGAATAACCCAGTGTCTTACGATTGAGTCACCAAACTAATATCAAAATCAAGGATGCCTTCCAAAACACCGCAAAGAAAGTCATGTAAAAACAAAATATTGGATACATGTTTTGAAAGATTTAATTATTAAGATTCTGTATATGAACCATAATATATAATCGGCTTGAGAGTTTGTTAATTAATCTAATTCAGACATAATTTACCATTACAATGGAGTCAATTTATGAAAAAAATTAAAGAAATTCATGCTAATTCTTTTGAGGGAGAAGCTAAAGTTATACTGAAATTTGTCTATACCGTATTACAGAATGGTGCTTTAGCACCTCAATATGACGCTGAATGCTTTAAAAAACTATCAAGTTCTGGATCAAAATACGTTGGTTTAAACGTGAACAATAGGTATAACATAAATACAAAGACTGGAATAATGTCTGCCAGCTCGGAGTTTATTCCTCCAGGCCATTCCAGACCTTTAGTCGTGACTCTATCGCCAGCAGGGATAAGTAATACATATGAATTTATTGGCAGCATGGAGCCAGACATTAATATATTTTTTAGTCTTGATAAAGATTTAAAAAATCCAGTTAGTACATTTTTGATACCAAACAAAGGGAAGGAATATAATTGCGTCATTTCGAGTTTAAATAAATATCACAATATAACAAGGAGATGGTTGTATAGAAGCGCGTGAATATCACATATTGTCTGCGACAGAGCTGGAGAACATAAAAAAAGGTTATATATTTAATTATGTTGATGTATGTCAAACATAGCAATTACGATCAATGAATGTACCAATGATCTTATCGTGCAGTTCGGGGGATTTAGAATAATCAGGTCATGCTCCCGATGATTAGATATTGTGATAAACTCCCTGCTTTTTATTGTGGGTGAGAGCAAAACCTTCCAACTAAACGCTACCTATCAAGCCTGTCATCCCGGTATGAAAAGCGAGTTATTGATATGGCAATAAATAACTCCAGCATCAGGGACACAGCCTGGGTTCTAAAAGTCGGCATTAACACAGTCATTCGCACCTTAAAAAGCTCACGCCAAGAAATGAGACCCATTTGCCCTGATCTGGGGATAGATTCTGGGTAAAATATAGTTAACACAAAGCATGATGAAAACAGGTTGCACGCAAATTTTAGATAGACTAATCTATCTAAAGTATAGGCGCTAATTTAGGCGATCATCTTCAGTCATTAGTAAGGACGATAAATGGCAAGAAATTTGTTATCTCTTCTTGGCTTTTGTTTTTCTGTGCTCGTTTTCACAAATGCCCAAGCATCCCAAGAACAGATGCGTGTCTCAGCAACAACGATGCAGGCAGTTCCCTTTACTCCTTCAATTAATATATTAGGATCTATTGTAGCAAGAAATGAAATTATCATAAGCCCGTCACTGACTCAGCATATCATTACTGATGTCCTGGTAGAAGAAGGCGATCACGTCAAACAAGGTGATGTTCTGGCTACACTGGAAACGCCCATTCAGGATGAGAAAGTCAAACAGGCCAGAGCGAATCTGGAACATGCTTTGGCTCTGATAAAACAGAATGAGGCCATGAACGATCGGGCACAATCCGACCTGAAACGGGCAAAACCGCTGATCAAAACCGGCGTCATTACTGCCAGTGAGTTTGAAAAATATAAAATGGAGGCTAATTCGGCATTAGCAGCCTTAAATGCGGCAAAAGCCGAATACCGGCAATTACAGGCGCAATTACAAGAAGAAAAAAGCCAGCGTGCCAAAACAACTATTCTGGCTCCCAAAGCAGGAATTATCAGTGAGCGTGTTGCCACAGTTGGTATGACCACTGATGGTAATTACCTGTTTAAGCTTATCGACAATAACCAATACGAATTTTCGGCTGAAGCCTATATTTCTGACTTAAAACAGATCCAGGTGGGCTCACTTGCAACCATTTCTCTTACTGAAGGGGATAAAATAACGGGTAAGGTGAGATATGTATCACCAAAGATTAATCCTATTACTCAAATAGGGCTCATCAGGATCACGCTTGATAACGTTCCCACAAATATCAAACTAGGCGATTTCGGTTATGCTCTCTTTCAGCTTAAACCAGAAAATATTAATGCCATTCCTTATAGTGCAGTGAGTATCACTGATGGAAACAAAGCAGACGTCTATGTTGTGGGTAAAAACAATGCGGTGGAGAAAAAGCAGGTCAATATAGGGCGTATTTTTGATAAATGGGTTGAAATAAAGTCTGGGTTATCAGCAAACGATAAAGTTGTAGTCTCTGCATCTCCATTCCTACAAGAGATGGATACTGTTTCCATTAAATCACAGGGAAAATAAGATGAAGTTTCAATTATCAGAATGGGCTATCAGAAAGCCAATTCCCACTATTGTTATTTTCTTGGCTCTCACTATCGCCGGGTTATTTTCCTTTTCTGAGTTACCCATTAATGCCAACCCTGTGATTAATTTTCCGGTTGTGACTGTAACCACTTCACAAAGTGGTGCTTCACCTTCTGAATTAGAAAATGCAGTGACTCAACCTATCGAACGGGCAGTTTCTGGCTTACCGGGAATTCGGCATATTAACTCAACCATTACTGATGGTGTCTCTATAACGGTTATTGAATTTAATTTGAAGGTTGATCCTAATGTCGCCGTTAATGATATTCGTGAGCAAATTACCCAAATTCGGGCAGAATTACCTCAAAATATAGATGAGCCTTTAATAAACCGTATTGATGTAGAAGGCGGAGCTATTCTGAATTATGCCGTTCAGTCAAAGAGTAAAAATTTAACCGAATTATCCTGGTTTGTTGATGACAAATTAAGTAAGCATCTATTAACTGTACCAGGGGTACAAAAAATAAGCCGTTCGGGTGGGACAAACAGAGAAATACTGGTTGAACCCGACCCGGTAAAACTGGCTGCGTTAAAGATCAGTGTTGCAGATATTAATCGGTTATTGCTCCAGAGTAATGCCAATATTCCTGGCGGGAGAATGGTTATAGCAGAGCAAGGTCATTCTATCCGTATCTTAGGAGCCAAAAATCAATTAGATTATCTGCGTAAATTAAAGTTTCCTTTAGAGAATAATAACTGGGTCACTTTGGGCGATATTGCCACGATTAAAGACTCCCATTCAGAAACAACGTCTATTTCCCGTCTGAACGGTAAACCTGTTATTGGTTTTGCCGTATTCCGCACTAAAGGTTCAAGTGATACCGTGGTAGAAAAAGGAGTCACAAAAGCATTAGAGAGAATTAAAAACGAGAATCCTGATGTTAACATTAAACTTGTTTCATCAAATGTGAAATACACAGTGGCCAGTTATAACGCCACTATGCAGACATTAATCGAAGGTGCAATATTAACAGTCATTGTGGTGTTTTTCTTCCTGAAAAGTTGGCGTGCTACTTTAATTGCAGCAATTGCGTTGCCATTATCTATTTTACCCACATTTGTTATTCTGCATTTATTTGGTTACACATTAAATAGCATCACATTATTAGCATTAACGCTGGTAATCGGTATTTTAGTTGATGATGCGATAGTCGAAATAGAGAACATAGAAAAATATATTGAAAGAGGAGAAAGGCCTTATATTGCAGCGATCAAGGCATCCAATGCCATTGGGTTCGCAATCATCGCGATTACTATTACGATTGTCGCTGTTTTCCTGCCGGTCAGCTTTGTTGGCGGTTTCGTAGGTAAATATTTTGTCCCCTTCGGCATTACCGTATCTGCGGCAGTTTTATCATCCTTACTGGTTGCCAGAATGGTAACTCCTCTGATGTCCGCTTATCTGTTATTACCGAAAAAGGCATCAACGAAAAAAGCATTGTCTGAACAAAACAGTGAAACAGGTAAAGCCGAAACACCGAAATGGATCAAGAAATATGTTGCCATTCTGGATAAGACACTAAAATTTCGCAAAACAGCCTTAGCATTAGCTGTCGTTTTTCTGTTTGGTTCACTCAGTCTGCTTGAGCTATTACCCTCTGGCTTTTTACCTAAATCCGATATCAGTATCGCTAGAATAGATATTGAAGCCCCACCCGGAACACAGGTGGCGCAAAGCGATAAACTTTTACAGCAGATTATTAAACAGTTTAAAGCCCGTCCAGAAATTGTAGATATTTTCTCTATTGCAGGTGTTGAAGGAACAGCCGGCGATATTAATCAAAGCAAAAGCACTATTATCGTCAATTTAGTGCCCATCAATGATCGCAAATTGTCACAAAAAGAGTTTGAACAGTCACTGACGCCTATCTTAGATGCAACGCCGGATATTCGCTATACCTTTGGCAGTAGTGATGGAAATCGGGATGTTTCGATTGTTTTAGCCAGTGATTATCCAGAAATTCTGGCTCAGACAACAAGACAGTTGCGTCAGGAAATGATGCAGTTGAATGGATTAAAGAATATTCAAATTTTGCAACCATTACCCAAACGGGAAATTATCATCACCCCGAATATTGCTGAGGCTGCCAGAGCGGGAGTAACAACAGATGCTATTGGTGCAGTGATTAAGACCGCAACTATCGGTGAAATCAACGCCAATGTCTCTAAATTTAATTTACCAGACAGACAGGTTCCGATCCGTGTCTTATTATCCAAAGAGGACAGGGATAATCTGAATGTGCTAAGTAATATGTACGTTAACAGCACATCTGGGGTTAATGTCCCGATAAAATCGGTCGCTGATATCTCCTTTGGTTCAGGGCCTGACACTATAGAACGCATTTCCAGACAGCGTAAAGCTGTGATTGAGGCTGATCTGAATGGTATCGCAATTGGCACTGCACTAGAGCAGATCAATCAATTACCAACATTGAAAAAATTGCCACCAGAAGTTAAAAGAATCCAATATGGTGATATTGAATACATGAATGAGATGTTTGAACGTTTCTCTACCACCATGATGCTTAGTATCCTGATGGTATTGGCTATTCTGATGATTCTGTTCAAAGATTTCTTACAACCCATGACGATTCTGATTGCCCTGCCATTTGCTATCGGTGGTGCCATTATCGCTTTACTTATCTATAATGCCACGATTGATATGCCCGTTATTATCGGCATATTAATGCTAATGGGAATTGTCACCAAAAACTCAATCTTACTGGTTGAGTTTATTCTCGAAAAATCCCGCTCTGGTATGTCACGAACTGACGCCATTATTCAGGCAGGAAGAGAGCGTGTCAGGCCAATTATCATGACAACAATTGCCATGATTGCCGGGATGATCCCTCTGGTAGTCACCAGCGGCGCAGATACCAGTTTCCGTGCGCCGATGGCGATTGCCGTCATTGGTGGGTTACTCAGTTCAACATTGCTAAGTTTGCTGTTTGTGCCCGTTATTTACAGTTATGTGGATGATTTTAAAAACTATATCGTTCCATATCTTAGAAAATTGTCATCGGTAACAAAAGACGATCTCAATTATCATTGATAGATGAATCAATTTGATTCTGTATCTAGCCTTTGGAGGAATATAAGGTGAAAAAACAGACCGAAAAACAGCGAGCCAAACGTAAACATATTATTGATGCGGCTATCTCCTGTTTTATCGAGAAGGGATTTCATGCAACATCAACAGCAGAAATCTGCAAAGCAGCAGGTATGAGTCCCGGCAACCTGTTTCATTACTATCCAACCAAGAGTGCCATTATTGAAGCGATTGCAGAAGAAGACAGTCACGACTATGACGAAATTTTAGCTGCCTGTCATGATGAAAATTCAGTGGTTGCCACAATAGAAAAATTGTTGGAAAAGCTGATACAACTCTATAACGAACCCGGCTATGCACGCCTTAGTATTGAGATTATCGCTGAGGCCAGCCGGAATCCTGCTATTAATAAGATATTTATCGAGAATGAGAAAAAAGTCCGGGAGCGTTTTACGCGACTACTCAATAAAGGCATTGAGAATGGGGAAATTGATAAAAAACTTAATGCTGAACAGACTGCTTCCTGGTTGATGATCGCCGTTGACGGTGCTATCGGAAGGCAAATCATGGGATCTGATTTTAAATGGCGTGAAGGCCTTGATGCTCTTATTTATTTAATACGAAAAGCCTTTACTCCATAACTCTTACAACCGCTTTCTGATTAAGGCATTTGCCTTAATCAGACCAATGCGACTCTTTTTCTCCATTTTATTTCTTTTTCACACCGTACTTGTTATACATCACGCTATACACCACTTTCCCGACATTATTATGTCTGAATTTTAGCTGAACCCGACAATCCCTCTAATCAACCAACAATCTCTCCCATCAACCAGTAGCGACACGCGTCCAGCTAAGGTATCATTGCCCGCTATATTATTGGTACACGCCCTTTATCAATCGAATTTATGGCAAAAGAACAAACTGATCGCACCACACTGGATTTGTTCGCAGATGAACGCAGGCCAGGGCGACCTAAAACAAATCCGCTGTCCAGAGATGAACAGCTTAGGATCAATAAACGCAACCAGTTGCGCCGGGATAAAGTCAAAGGACTGCGTCGGGTGGAACTAAAACTCAATGAAGATGCTGTTGGCGCTCTCAACCATCTGGCAAAACAGCGCAATATCAGCCGCAGTGAATTGATTGAACAGATGTTGCTGGCTCAACTGGCAACAGAGAATCGCCTTACCAATTAACGGCTTTAATTCAACAGAATGAAGCGGCGTCACCACACAAATCTGACAGACTTGTCACTGATGTTTGGTCAAAATAACGTTTTTCATTTTAATAAAACTGCTATTTTTCCTGCTGATTTCAGCGTGACGTGTATAGATTTCATACACTACTAATAGAACAAGAGGTTAATCTACTTTATGGCAATAATAGGTATATTCTTCGGCAGCGACACTGGCAACACAGAGAACATTGCCAAAATGATCCAAGAAAAACTGGGCGGTGCTGATGTTGCGGAAGTTCACGATATTGCCAAAAGCAGCAAGGAAGATCTTGAAGCCTTCGATATCCTGCTGCTAGGCATTCCAACCTGGTATTACGGCGAAGCTCAATGTGACTGGGATGATTTCTTCCCAACTCTGGAAGAGATCAATTTTGAAGGGAAGTTAGTTGCCCTGTTTGGTTGTGGTGATCAGGAAGATTATGCAGAATATTTCTGTGATGCTATGGGCACCATCCGCGATATTATTGAACCTCGTGGTGCAATTATTGTTGGTCACTGGCCAACTGAAGGGTATCATTTTGAAGTCTCTAAAGGTATGGCTGACGATAATCACTTCATTGGTCTTGCTATTGATGAAGATCGCCAACCAGAATTGACCGAAGAGCGTGTTGATGCTTGGGTACAGCAGATTAAGACTGAAATGAGCCTGTCAGAGATCCTCGGCGCATAAAAGATATCCGCGTGTGTATATAAGGAAACAATTACCTTTTGCGCGGGATAATTCTTGAATTATGTGTCATGATAGCGAGGTGGGCATGGTTTTCATTTTCAATATCCATGCCTATAATCTACAGCGTGAAACTAAATCATGATTCTCTCACGATACCCCAAGTATCACAAGTTCACTAAACTCAAGTTACAGGACTGAATCCGCATGACCGACAACAATAAAGCATTGAAAAATGCTGGACTTAAAGTAACACTTCCTCGCCTGAAAATTCTGGAAGTGCTACAGGACCCAGAATGCCATCATGTCAGTGCGGAAGATCTCTATAAAAAACTGATTGATATCGGTGAAGAGATTGGCCTCGCCACTGTCTATCGCGTGTTGAACCAGTTCGATGATGCCGGCATTGTCACTCGCCATAATTTTGAAGGCGGTAAATCGGTTTTTGAACTCACTCAGCAACATCACCATGACCATCTTATTTGCCTCGACTGTGGTAAAGTGATTGAGTTCAGCGATGAGTCCATTGAAGAACGTCAGAAAGATATTGCTGCACGTCATGGAATCAAGTTGTCAAATCATAGTCTCTATCTGTATGGTCACTGTACTACAGGTGATTGCCGCAAAGATAGTACGTTACATGATGAGAAAGCATGATAAGAAGGCACGGTAAGAAGTGATACATACTACTCACTTCCAATATCTGCTCTTGTCAAAAGAAGCTGCTGCCGATTAGCCTAAGCTAATCGGCAGGTTGCTTTTTTTACAGGCGATTATTTTTGATATACGTCTTCAATTCGACTAAAACGCTTACCATCAGTGCTAACAGAACGGACTTTCACATTACCTTCAACGTGCGGTCTTTGTCTGTCATCATAAATTTCCCAAGTTTTACCATCATTCAACGAGTACTGAATTGCCAGCCCCGGCAAGGCAATGTTTGCTTCCAATGTCCCTGACACAATTCTTGCTCCCGGTATTGGTAATCGATATGCAACATGCGCCTTATCCAGTTTTGCCATCTCACGTTGCCCCATTAAATTGGCAAAACGACGCCAATCATTATTGAGTTTATCGGTTTCAATATACCGTGTGATTCCGCCTTTATATTCCCTGCCCTGTTGGTAATTCTGTTCCCATTCAGCTTGATGCCATGCACGTTCCGCCAGCGGCAGCAAACGCGGATAAATCATATATTCCATTTGCTGATCAGTACGTACCGTTTCACTCCATAATAGCCCTGACATTCCATACGCCCCCGGCCAACGTTTATTACTGGTGGTATTGAAGTAATTACCATTGATATCCATCGAAGTTTCGGCATTTTGTGGCATATTATTTGGTGCAAAACTGAAGATTTTGGCTTCATCATTAAAACGGGATGCCCAATAATAGCCCCGCTCTTTCGGATTGACTTCATACGGCATATCCAGGTAAACATAATCAGGACTGGAAACAACGACACGATAATCTTTGTTTGCCCAGTCATTAACGGAATCATAACCTCCCCAATAGAGCGTATCCCAAAAGTTTACCGTAACATACTGAGTAGCAAAGTCTTTCGCCGATTTTGCATGTTTCAGACCATCCTGCCATGACTGCATCGCCTCAATACCATGAGCATTGACAATCTTACTCACTTCAATCGCAAAGTAACTGGCCAGCTCATCAACATCTTTGATAGTACCCTTCGCAATCATTTTTTGACAAGCCTGAGATTTTGCCCATGGTTTGTCTTCGATTTTTTTATTTATGATCCCTTTACCCGGTTCAATTGGGCCATCTTTATCCTGATAACCCGCCCCTAAACGAATATTTTTCGCTTCATCACCGCCAAAGTGCCATGTTTTCAGTGATGTCCCGGCTTCTTTGTGCATGGCAACAATTTCACTGATGACTTTGTCAACAAAACGTTTGGAAGAATCCATACACGGGTTCAGATAGCTATGGCGATCGTAAAACTGTACAGATGTCGTATTTGAGGTATCCGTCGGATCGAGCAAACGGTACTCATTGGCTTCCTGTAGCTTTCCTTCTGCCACCAACTTTTTATAACGGGCTTCCATAGACATTACCGCTGCACGGGCATGGGCCGGAATATCAATTTCTGGGATCACCTCTATCTGACGAGCCTTAGCATATTTCAAGATATCAATGTAATCCTGACGGCTAAAATAGCCACTTCCCATATTATTACTTGCTGGCCCTGAGCCTAATTGCGGTAGCAAACATTGTGTCTCAGTTAAATCATGACAACGTTTGCTGCCAATTTCTGTTAATTCCGGTAAACCGGGAATTTCCAGACGCCAGCCTTCATCATCACTCAAATGGAAATGGAATTTATTCAGTTTATAAGCCGCCATTTGATCGAGCAGACGCAAGACCGCTTCTTTACTATGGAAATTCCGTCCGACATCGAGAAAAATCCCCCGATATTCAAATCTGGGTGCATCTTTTGCTGTTAATGTGGCTATTTTCGGTACACCATTGGCCGGAAGAAGAGAAAACAGTGATTGCAGTCCATAAAATACACCGGATTCATCAAAAGCAACAATTTGCGCTCCCTTAGTCGTGATATTCAGGGAATAAGCCCCTTTAACCCGCCAATCACCGGTAAATTTGTCAGCATTAATCTGAGTCGCAACCCGATAACCGCTATCGGTTAACTTAATGTTATAATCAGCAAAACGCTCTCGGATAACCCGAATTGAAGCGTTACTCAACCCTCCCAGTTCCAATCTCACTCCATGAGACAAATTGACATCCTGTGAATGAATGGACAATTTTCTGGGCGTTGGGATAATTTGCCCACGCAATTTAACCTCATCCATTAATGACATCTGGCTGTTTTTCTCAAAACGGCTTTCAGGTGTCATCAGGATATTGTTATCTGTCGTCGTTCGTTTCCACTGCTCCCCTTTAAAATCAGATAAAAATGCACTCAGATCCTCAGTATCAGTATTAGTCAGTACCTTGGGAATCGCATCACCGGAAGTGGCATACCAGCGTGGCATAAAATCTGTACTGTAAATCTGCCAGTATTCACCAATAATAGGCAGTGAGATCTTCTCTTTGGCCTTGATCCCACTGAACTTTTCTGTCGGTTCTAATTTATGCAAATCACCTGTGATATGCGTGATTTTGTATTGCTCATGATCAACGTTCAGAATTTGGCGAATGCTATGAAAATAGAGTGCCCAATCGGCAGAATCAATTACCTGATCGCCATTGGTCAGTGTGATATTAACCCGATTACAAGCGGCCCCATTTGCACCTAAGATGGCACAATCAGTCCCATGTGATCCGGCCTGGTTGTCTACGATGCTAAAATTCACGCTTAACTGACTAAGTGAATCCACTATCTGCTGTGATGACATTTCCGCATGAATATTTTCCGCATAAGTACCTGCCGTGAACCCAGCCGCCATGATAATTGCTGCTAAAGTGTGTAATTTAATGCTTTTCATTAATGACCTCGTCCGAGTTTTTTATTTTGGCCCAGAACAGAAGACTGTTTTTGATATCACAAAACGGTTTTGTACAACGGTTTTGCGCAACATAGCATCAATGCGAAATAACCCTATACAAAATGTGACTATAAGGCAATTTTTAATCTTGGCAGGAGGAGTTAATTTTCATTACGAGACTTTTAAGCATAAAAAAAGCGCGATAATAATCACGCTTTTTTCGTGTATTCAACTTACATTATTCTTTAGAGATTTTCGCCCAAGTATCACGCAAGCCTACAGTACGGTTAAATACTAAACGTTCAGGACTTGAGAGTTTGCTGTCAGCACAGAAATACCCTTCACGCTCGAACTGATACGTTTTTTCCGACTGTGCTTTTGCCAGCCCCGGTTCAACAAAACCTTTACGTACCACTAATGACTCTGAATTAATCGTAGACAGGAAATCCTCTTCTGCCCCTGGGTTCGGTACACTGAACAGACGGTCATACAGATAGAATTCCGCAGGGGCAGCATGTGCGGCACTGACCCAGTGAATAACCCCCTTCACTTTGCGACCGTCAGCCGGATCTTTATTCAGCGTCTGCTCATCATAGTGACAATAAATAGTAGTGATATTACCTTTTTCATCTTTTTCGACACGTTCAGCTTTAATCACATAAGCGTTACGCAGACGAACTTCTTTACCGAGAACCAAACGCTTATACTGACGGTTTGCTTCTTCACGGAAGTCTGCGCGATCAATATAAATTTCACGGCTGAAAGGCACTTCACGACTACCCATTTCTGGTTTATTTGGATGGTTAGGCATTGTCAGAATGACTTCACCTTCCGGCATATTCTCAATCACCAGTTTTACCGGATCAAGAACTGCCATAGCACGCGGCGCGTTTTCATTCAAATCATCACGGATACAAGATTCCAACGCGGCCATTTCAACGTTGTTATCCTGTTTAGTCACCCCGATACGACGGCAGAATTCACGGATCGCAGCAGAAGTATAGCCACGACGACGCAAGCCGGAAATCGTTGGCATACGTGGGTCATCCCAACCATCAACAACGTTTTCTGTCACCAGCTGGTTCAGTTTACGCTTGGACATCACCGTGTATTCCAGATTGAGACGAGAAAACTCATACTGACGTGGATGGCAATCAATGGTGATGTTATCCAATACCCAGTCATACAAACGACGGTTATCCTGAAACTCTAACGTACATATAGAGTGAGTGATCCTTTCCAGGGCATCAGAAATACAATGGGTGAAATCGTACATCGGATAAATGCACCATTTATTACCAGATTGGTGATGTTCTGCAAATTTAATGCGATACAGAACCGGATCGCGCATGACAATGAATGGAGAAGCCATGTCAATTTTTGCCCGCAGACAAGCTTTACCTTCAGCAAATTCACCAGCACGCATTTTTTCGAACAGGGCAAGGTTCTCTTCCACACTGCGATCGCGGTACGGGCTATTTTTACCCGGCTCTTTTAACGTACCACGATATTCGCGGATCTCATCTGGGTTTAACTCATCGACATACGCCAAACCTTTATTGATCAATTCAAGCGCATATTCATACAGATTATCGAAATAGTTAGAAGAGTAGCGAATATCACCACTCCACTGAAATCCTAGCCACTGGACGTCATTTTTAATCGATTCAACGTACTCAATATCTTCTTTAACCGGGTTAGTATCGTCAAAACGCAGGTTGCATTGCCCCTGGTAATCTTGTGCGATGCCAAAATTCAGGCAGATCGACTTCGCATGTCCAATATGCAGATAGCCATTAGGTTCAGGTGGGAAACGGGTATGTACGGATGTATGTTTACCAGTTGCTAAATCTTCGTCAATTATCTGACGAATAAAGTTTGTCGGGCGAGCATCTGCCTCACTCATCGTTTTATTCCTCAATGCAAAAAGCGTTTCAATAAACCCTTTATAATCTATTAAGCTGAACCGAGAAACAACACTTAGTTAATGGAAAATGGACGAAAAGGGCAAAGTTAGTACTAAAAAGCGATTTATGTACAATGAATTATGTACAATATCGTTAACTTTCCGTTAAAAACTGTGAAGGATACTGACAAGCCATTATAAAAAAATGGCTTGTCGTTTTTCTCATGGGGCGTTCAATAATAGCACCAAGTAAGATCAGCAAATGCGATGATTTTCCAGCACCACAATTAACTGATCCGCACAATAAATAATATGCTCTTCGCTCCAACCAGGATGCAAATACAGGCTGATTGTTCGGGGTAATAAAGAGCGAACCGTCTCACACACAACATCACGATAATTGACTGATTCAGGCGATGTCTACTCTTTTGGGTAAAATGTTTTGACTGACAGAAACTAAATGTACTGACATCACCAATTGTACCGACAGGTTTACCTTTATATTGACCTCCCAAACATTGGGCGCTGTCTTCTATTACTTTGAGATTATATTTACGGGTAATAGCGAGTATAGGATCCATATCGCAAACAACATCATAAAGATGCACAACGATAATAGCTTTCGTCTTCTCTGTAATAAGCGCTTTTATTTTAGAAAAATTTTACTGGTTATTTTTCGGTAAAAATTAGCCTTTGATTTATTGTTTAAAAAACGCTCCCCTATCACTAAATCAATATTATTATATTTAATCTGATTATAGGCATTAAAAAAATCAGATTCTTTTATTGGGAAGTCAATATTGGTATAACAGATATATTTTCCATTTGCCAAATCAACACCTCGCCGAATGCTGTATCCTTTCCCATAGTTTCCACAATTAGAAATGACCATAACATCACAATAATTCTGTTTTATTTTTGCTATATCACTATCATGAAAATTGTTTTTATCCGATATTGTTTCCCGTACTTGTTGCCTGCTCACCGCAGATTCAATAATGATATAACCCCTATCATCCCAATACTTCAAATATTGTTTCATTTTATCTTCAGAAAAACACCCTGACATTTTCCCTCCTAATCCAAAAATAAAAATTATAACCTTCTCTTATTAAGCGCTCTGCTTACACTCTTAACTGATAAAAATCCAATAACATCAATGATAAATTAGATAAATATATAAAATGATTTAGTTTTTATTGTTCTTTATTATTAGAACTATTCAAATGAAGTATTTTTATATCATTCGGTGATCGTCGAAACGATCACCGTTAGCCTGGAAGGAGAAATAGATTAATCTATTTCATTACCTGAAATAAATTTGATTCTTTAGCAATAACATGACGTTCAGCCATGATACTGATACCCGCATAGTCATCAATATTACTGATAACAATCGGACTTATCATTGACTTAGCATGAGTGTTCAGGTATTCAAGATCCAATTTCAATAATGGCTCCCCTACTGTCACTTTTACACCTTCTTCAACCAAACGCTCAAACCCCTTACCTTGTAAAGAAACGGTATCAATGCCCATGTGGATAATCACTTCAACACCGTCATCTGCCTCAATACACAGTGCATGATTAGTATCGAACACTTTCACTATCGTACCTGAAATCGGTGAAAAAACAGTATCAGAGGTCGGTTTAATAGCAATCCCATCACCCACTAATTTGCTGGAAAAAGCTTCATCCGGGACATCCTCTAATTTAACCAATTCACCTGTTACAGGAGCCATTAAGGTTAAAATGACTTTTTCTTGCGACTTACGATCTTTTTTTACCTGAATGTCAGGCTTTGAAGCCTGGTGTTCTGTTTCAGCCGCAATAGGTCCTTTGGTGATAACCTTCTTCATGGCATTGGCGACCAATTCTGCGCGGGTTCCAATAATAATCTGAACACTCTCTTTGTTCAGACGGATAATCCCGGAAGCGCCAAGCCGCTTGACTGCTTGTTCATTAATCAAACCTGAGTCTTTTACTGATAAGCGTAAACGGGTAATACAGGAGTCAATACCCGTTAAATTGCCTGAACCGCCTACTGCTGCAATATATTTATACGCTTCTTCCTCAATATTACCTGGGCCAATGGTTTTTGCAGCCATATCGATATCATAACCATCCGTTTGTCCGGTGGAGAACAATTCACGCCCCAGTGTCAACAGGTTGAACTTTTTGATCGTGAAACGAAATATCACATAGTAGAGACAGAAGAAGACCAAACCTTGTGGAATAAGCATGTACCAGTGAACGGCCAACGGATTGCGTGAAGAGAGCAGAAGGTCAATAAAGCCAGCAGTGAAACCAAAACCAGCAATCCAGTGCATAGTCGCCGCAATATAGACTGAAATCCCCGTCATAATGGCATGCAGGACATAAAGTACAGGTGCAACAAACATGAAAGAGAATTCAAGTGGCTCCGTTACCCCAGTAAAGAATGCAGCAAATGCGCCTGCCATCATAATACCGCCAACCATTGCTCTGTTTTCAGGACGCGCGCAGTGGTAAATCGCTAATGCCGCTCCCGGCAGACCAAACATCATAATGGGGAAGAAACCTGCCTGATAACGCCCGGTAATACCGGGAATGGCTGTCCCTTCAGCAATAGATTTTGCTCCTGCCAAGAAGTTAGGGATGTCATTGATCCCCGCAACATCAAACCAAAAAACTGAATTCAAGGCATGATGTAAACCTATCGGTATTAACAGACGGTTAAAGAAGGCATAAAGCCCTGCCCCCGTTGAGCCAAGATTAGTAATACTTTCACCAAATGCCACCAGCCAGCTATAAATCACAGGCCAGATAAACATCAAGATAAAAGAGAGCAGGACCATCAAGAAGGAATTCAATATAGGCACTAAACGACGGCCACTGAAAAATGATAATGCCTGAGGCAATTCAATATGGCTGTGACGGTTATAAAGTTCGGCTGAAATAACGCCCACTAAGATGCCAACAAACTGGTTATTGATCTTACTGAATGCGACTGGCACTTCAGCAATCGGAATATTTTTAATCATTGCGATGACTGCAGGAGAGCATAGTTTAAGGACAACCATAAATCCGACTAATCCAGTCAATGCGGCAGCACCATCCTTATCTTTCGACATACCATAAGCAATCCCAATCGCAAATAATATTGCCATATTTTCGAGAATGGCATTTCCTGATGAAATAAGCAGCGCTGCCAGAGGGTTATCGGCCCCCCAACCCGTTGGATCGATCCAATATCCAACGCCAACTAGTATTGCCGCTGCGGGCAATGTTGCCACGGGCACCATCAATGCCCGGCCAATCCGTTGTAAGTAACTTAGAATGTTCACTCACGCCCCCTTAAAGCTCCATTAATGGAGTCTTTTATTTAATGAATGATGTAATGACATCACTTATGTGTTTCTTATTAAAATATTTTTATTCTAAAAAAATTATTTTTTATCACAAATTAAATCCTTCTGATATGTGATAAAAATCACCACAATTGATATTTTTTTAATCAAAATATGGCCTTAATCAAAAACTTATTTTACTATAAAAAATAACATTTCAACTTTCGACAAGTAGAACCATTACAAAGAACAGGTATGATAGACGGCTTTCCTCGACAACGGTTTGTATGGTTCCATTTTTAACCATGAATAATGCTTAAAGAGGTCATCATGAGGCTGATCCCCCTAACAAATACAAGTGATGTAGGTCGATGGTCTGCACACTACATTGCTAGTAAAATCAACGAATTTCATCCAACAACAGAGCATCCTTTTGTACTCGGCCTGCCCACTGGCAGTACACCACTGGCGACTTATAAAGAACTCATCGCGCTATATCAGGCAGGAAAAGTCAGTTTCAAGCATGTCGTCACTTTCAATATGGATGAATATGTCGGTATTCCTGCAAATCATCCCCAGAGTTACCACACTTTCATGCATCAGAATTTCTTTAATCACATCGATATCCCAAAAGAAAACATAAACTTACTCAATGGTAATGCGAAAGATGTTGATGCTGAATGTTTACGTTATGAAAATAAGATCAAGTCGTATGGAAAAATCCATCTGTTTATGGGCGGTGTAGGTAATGACGGTCATATCGCCTTTAACGAACCGGCGTCCTCCCTTTCTTCACGTACCCGGATTAAAACGTTAACGCTGGAAACGCGAACAGCTAACTCGCGTTTTTTCGATAATAATGTGGACTTAGTTCCCCAATATGCTTTAACCATTGGTGTAGGTACATTAATGGATGCCGAAGAGATCTTGATTTTGGCGACAGGGGCCCAAAAAGCCTTGGCCCTGCAAGCTGCAATTGAAGGCAACGTTAACCATATGTGGACAGTAAGTTGTTTGCAGATACACCCAAAAGCGATCATCGTCTGTGATGAACCTGCAACGATGGAGTTAAGAGTAAAAACAGTGAAATATTTTCACCAGCTAGAGGCGGAAATTCTTAATGAGTTCGCCAGTTAGTACTTAATTCAGGCGATTAGGAGACCAGAATGTACGCTTTAACTAACTGTATTATCTATACCGGACACGAAAGACTGGACGGACATGCTGTCATCATTGCAGATGGTTTGATTAAGCAAGTCTGTCCAGAAAATGAATTACCGGAACATATTGAAAAACACGATTTACACGGTGTAAATCTCTCTCCCGGATTTATTGATCTGCAAGTCAATGGCTGTGGGGGGGTTCAATATAATGAACGGCTGGAATACATTACGGAAGAGACGCTGCGTATTATGCAGGAAACTAATCAGCGTCATGGTTGTACCAGTTTTCTGCCTACACTTATCACCAGCCCTGATGAACTGATGATTAAAGCCATTGAAGTGATGCGTATCTACTTAGTCAACAATCCTAATCAGGCACTTGGATTACATCTGGAAGGGCCTTACATCAATCCGATAAAAAAAGGGACTCACAATCCAGCCTACATACGCAAACCAACATCTGAGATGGTCAATTATTTGTGTATTAATGCAGATGTGATCACCAAGATTACCCTTGCTCCTGAGATGGTCGAAGAGCAGTGCATTCACCAATTAACTGAAGCGGGTATTATTGTTTCTGCTGGTCACTCCAATGCAACTTATGAAGAGGCCCGGCGAGGGTTCCGTAATGGCATTACTTTTTCTACCCACTTATATAATGCCATGCCTGCCATTTCCGGCCGCCAACCTGGGCTAATCAGCGCTATTTATGATACATCTGAAGTCTATGCCGGCATTATTTGTGATGGTATGCATGTATCATGGCCAAATATCCGTAGCGCCAAGAGATTGAAAAATGAAAAATTAGTTCTTGTGACAGATGCTATCGTCCCTGCCGGTCTTGATTCAGCGACAAATACCCTGGAGCAATTCACTTTTGCTAATAAAACAATATATTATCGTGATGGATTATGTGTCGATGCACATGGCACACTAAGCGGCTCCTCAGTCACAATGATAGAGAGCGTCAAGAATAGTGTTGAACATGTCGGTATCGCTTTGGATGAAACATTGCGGATGGCAACTCTTTATCCAGCCAAAGCCATCGGTGTTGATAAACACCTCGGTACGATTGAAGTCGGCAAAGTCGCAAACCTGACCGCATTCACACATAATTTCAAAATCTGCAAGACCATAGTTAACGGAAACATAGTCCACGAAAACGTGGTTAACGAAAAAACAGCGAACAAAAACATAGCCAACAAAGATATTGATAATGGAAACATCGGAAACGAAGTTGAACTATCGTGAGCATAGAGTCTGATGAGTAACCATAATGCACAGAAGCAAATCGGTAATATTGACCTGGTTAAACAGCTCAATAGTGCGGTGGTCTATCGTTTGATAGACCAACATGGCCCGATATCCCGTATTCAAATTGCAGAAGAAAGCCAGCTTGCGCCCGCCAGTGTCACCAAAATCACACGTCAGTTATTAGAACGCGGCCTGATAAAAGAAATTGACCAGCAAGCTTCTACTGGCGGGCGTCGGGCTATTTCTATCGTTACAGAAACCAGCCGCTTTCATACTATTGGCATACGGCTCGGACGCCATGATGCGACAATTGCATTATTTGATATGAGTGCCAAACAATTAGCCGAAGAGCACTACTCCGTACAGGAGAGTACACAACAGGAAATCGAAAAACGGATTATCTGCGCCATTGAGAATTTCATTGCCAAAAATCAGCGGCGGATCCGTGAATTGATCGCAATTTCAATCATTCTTCCCGGCTTGGTGGATCCCGATAACGGCATCGTTCGTTACATGCCACACATAAAAGTAGACAATTGGCCATTGGTGCAAAACCTACGGAAACATTTCAATATCTCCTGCTTTACCGGGCATGACATTCGCAGCCTTGCGTTGGCAGAGCACTATTTCGGGGCCACCCGCCATTGTGAAGACTCACTTCTGGTACGCGTTCACCGTGGTACAGGAGCAGGAGTTATCATCAATAATAATATTTTGCTCAATAAACGTGGCAATCTGGGAGAAATAGGTCACATCCAAATCGAACCACTGGGTGAACGTTGCCATTGCGGAAATTTTGGCTGTCTGGAAACTATTGTATCTAACTCAGCAATAGAGGCTAAAGTACAGCATCAATTACGGCAGGGATTTCCAAGCAAATTAACCTTAAATAGCTGCACTATTCGTGACATATGCCTCGCAGCTAATCAGGGAGATCCTCTGGCAGTCGAAGTTATCAGGCAAGTAGGGCACAATCTTGGTAAAGCTATTGCCATCGCCATTAATTTATTTAATCCCCAGAAAATAGTTATTGCTGGTGATATTACGGAAGCTGAGCAAGTTCTGCTTACGGCTATTCAAAGCTGCATCAACACACAGTCGTTAAAAGCCTTCCGTGAAGATCTCCCCGTCGTTGTTTCTGAACTAAATCACTGTTCCGCAATTGGTGCATTTGCCTTAACAAAGCGAGCGATGCTCAATGGTGTACTGTTGCAACATCTTCTTGGAGGATAATTTCACCAACATCGTTGGTTTTATCATCAATATGATTACAAGCCAAACAAACAAGCGATATTACGCATATTTTTTTAAAAAAGCAGTTGACGCATCTGTCTGATATACGCATAATGCGCCCCGCACCGCCGATGAAGGCAAAGCGAAAAAAGATGGCTACGTAGCTCAGCTG
>NZ_CAWMEB010000001.1:0-3610 GCF_963866145.1 Xenorhabdus sp. NBAII XenSa04 | reverse complement strand
CCAGCCGTTTGTCCATTCCATCACCCAGTGCCAGTACAGCCGCCTCACGCACTGCCGGATACTCTGTCAGCCGGGTTTCAATTTCCCCCGGTTCGATACGGAAACCACGAATTTTCACCTGCTGGTCGTTACGGCCGAGGAATTCCAGATTGCCGTCCGGCAGATAACGCGCCAAATCGCCGGTGCGGTACATCCGCGCATCCGGGGTATCATTAAACGGATCGATGAGGAATCGTTCCGCCGTTAACTCAGGCCGGTTCAGATAGCCACAGGCCACCCCGTCTCCCCCCACATAAATCTCACCAATCGCCCCCAATGGTACGGGCTGACCATGACTATCCAACAAATACACCTGGGTATTGGCGATGGGCCGGCCAATGGGGAGCCGGATCATACCTTCTTCTAGTGCCTTGATAGGATACATTGTTGTAAAGGTGGTGCCTTCCGTCGGGCCATAGGCCTGCAACAGTTGTTGCGGAGGACGATGTTTCAGTACCTGAGCAATCAGCGGTAAATCGGGGATATCGCCGCCAAAAATCAGCGTCTTTATCTGCGGCAGCACTGGGGACAATTCTACCACCAGTCGGTTAAACAGCCCGATGGTCAGCCATAAGATCGTGATACGGTGGGTCTGTAAAGCCCGGACTAACTCCGCCGACGTCAATAAAGTGGTGTGATCAATGACTACCAATGCCCCTCCGTTGAGCAACGGCGCCCAGACCTCAAAAGTACTGGCATCAAACGCCGGGTTCGCCGTAAAAGCCACCCGATCATCCTGCTCAATGACCGCATAACCATTATTGATGACCAGCCTAACCACGGCACGGTGTGGCACCAGCACCCCTTTGGGTGTGCCGGTGGAGCCGGAGGTGTACATGATATAGGCCAATGCTGTGCTGGCACACGGTAAGTCAGGGTTAATACTATTTTGTTTACTGGCCGTCTTATCTTCATCAGCAAGACGCAGCAGCGGTACAACCAGGCCAGCCGGGGTTTCTGTCTGTGTATCGGTGAGTAACAATTTGGCAGTACAGTCATTGATCAGCCAGTTTTTCCGTTCATCTGGCATTCTGGGATCAAGGGGAACGTAAGCTGCACCGGCTTTAAGCACGGCCAGTTGCGCCACGACCAGCATGATGGAGCGCTCAAACAGCAGCACAATAGGATCGCCGGGGCAAACGCCCCGTTCGATTAACTGATGAGCCAACTGATTTGCCTGTGTATTCAGCTCACTGTAGTTCAGGACTTTATCGCCCGCTATCAGGGCTGTCGCTTGCGGCGTTTTTACCACCTGTTGTTCAAACAACTGATGAATACACAAGGCCGCAGGATACGGGGTTTCCGTTGTGTTCCAGGTAGTTAATAATAAAGTCCGCTCCGCTTGTGGCAAGATATCCAATGCCCGTACCGGTGTTTCCGGGGCTTGCTCCAGTGCGTCCACCAGACTTTCCAGCGCCTGCTGCATATAACTGCATACCCGTTCCGGCTCAAACGGCTGAACAACCTGAACTGTCAAGCCAAGCGCCTCACTAAAATCTTCCACTGACAGCACAACGGGGTAGTTGGTCCGCTCCTGGCCGTCTAATAACTCAGTCCCCTCCAGCGTATTATCCAACTGGTTCGATTGATCATTGTGCCGATAATTTAACAGAGCACTAAAAAGGGGCGTACCGGGTTCAACACCGCTGCATTGCTGAGCCAGCGCCAGTGACGCATGCTCATGAGTTAACAGTCCCGCCAGCCGGCGATGAGTGGCCTGTATACTGTCCCGTACAGGGGTGTCACCCATATCCAGCCGCAATGGCAGGGTATTGATAAACAATCCCATTCCTCCCTCTGTCCCTTCGCCGCCGGCCATGCGCCCAAACAGCACGGTGCCGAACACCACTTTTTCCTGTCCACTGGTGCGCGACAATACCTGGGCCCAGGCCAAATGACACAAGGCCGCCAGACTCACCCCTTGCTGCCGGGCCTGATGACGCAAACGATTATTCAATTCCGGGGCCAGCAGCCGGTAGGACTGCGTCACCTGTGTGCCATCACGATGCACCTCCGCCAGCCCAAATGGCAGCGTCGGCTCTTCTACCTCGGCTAACATCTCGCTAAAGAAACGTGTATGGGCTTCCTGACTCATGCCCAACCGGGCCTGTGCTACCAAATTGCGAAACGGCACGGGTGCAGCCAGGCTCTGCTCTTGTCCTGTCAGACAGGCCTGCACTTCACGGTGCATCACTTCCAGTGTTTCATGGTCGCCAATCAGGTGATGCAGTAATTGCAGGGCAATCCAACGTCCATCGGTTTCCTGCGCCACCACAAAGCGCAATAACGGCGCGTCGCTCAAGTCAAGACGATAATGACTGACGTTAAAACGGGCCGCCAATTGGCGGCTCACTGATCCCTCTGCTGTATCCAGTGTGAGTTCAGTCACTGATAAGGCAGCATGACGCCAGACGACCTGCACAGGCGCGGATAGGTTTTGCCAGATAAAAGCGGTGCGTAAAATATCGTGACGGTCAACCACCCGTTGCATTGCCGCCAGATAACGATCCAGAAACGCACGGTCAGCAAACGCCATCTGGCTACTCAACAGGTACGGATCCCCTTCGTGTGCCAGTAAATGGTGGAACAAAATCCCGTCCTGCAACGGCGATAAGGCGTAGATATCCTGAATATTCGCCACGCCGCCCGGCACTTGTTCAATAATATGGTCAATGTCCGCCTGGGTTAACTCTGCCAGCGGCAACATGGCCGGGGTCAGTTGCTGTGTATCGGGACTAATGACATTCTGCGGAATTTTGATGGTCTGATGCTGCCCCACTGTTTGTGCCAGTTCGGACAACACCGGCGACCGGAACAACTCTCGCGCTGTCAGGGCCAATCCCTGCTGACGCAGGCGCTCAATCATGCGCACCGCCAGCAGGGAGTGCCCCCCCAACGCAAAGAAGCTGTCATGGCGGCTGACCTGCTGCATACCCAGTAATTCACACCAAATCGCCGCCAGCGTCATTTCGGTTTCTCCCTGCGGGGCTTCATACGCCTGCCAGACAAAGGCCTCTCTATCCGGTGCCGGTAATGCCCGGCGATCCAGCTTACCATTCGGCGTCAACGGAAACGCGTCCAGACGCACAAAAGCGGCCGGCACCATATAATCCGGTAATACCGCGCTCAAATGCGTTCTCAGGCTGTTTGCCAGTTCCTCCTCCGCTTGTGCGACCACATAAGCCACCAGCCATTTTTCGGCGCCATCACCCAGTGCCAGTACTACCGCCTCACGCACTGCCGGATACTCGGCCAGCCGAGTTTCAATTTCCCCCGGTTCGATACGGAAACCGCGAATTTTCACCTGCTGGTCGTTACGGCCGAGGAATTCCAGATTGCCGTCCGACAGATAACGCGCCAAATCGCCGGTGCGGTACATGCGCGCATCCGGAGTATCATTAAACGGATCGATAAGGAACCGTTCCGCCGTTAACTCAGGCCGGTGCAGATAGCCACAGGCTACCCCATCTCCCCCCACATAAATCTCACCGGTTGTTCCCAACGGTACGGGCTGACCATGCTTATCCAGCAAATAAACCCGCGTATTGGCGATGGGCCGGCCAATGGGGAG